>JAZQLK010000110.1:0-7000 GCA_045542635.1 Eubacteriales bacterium | reverse complement strand
GGGCAAGATCCTCGTATCAAGTCCGCCGATATTAACAACGGAAAGAAAGCCACCCTCGTGTATATCCGTAACCATCATACCTACGGTATCAAAATGGGCATCTATCATAAGTCCTTTCGCATTTTCTCTCCCGCAACGCTTAACAAGCACGAGATTTCCGAATGAGTCCTCCTTAACAATATCTGCAAGGGGAGATGCAATCTCGCAAATATCCTTATACCCCATTTTTTCAAAGCCCGAGACGGTCATCAAGGAGCATAATTTTTTAAGCGTTTCTTTTATAAATTCCATATTACAGTCCTCTTATTATTTCCCTGTATTTTTTTGATTTTTCCTTATAGCTTGAAAAGGCGTCGTAGCTTGCCGAGGCAGGCGAAAGCACTACGCTGTCCCCTTCCCTTGCTAATCTGTACGCGATCTTAACGCTCATATCAAAGCTATCCGCCAGTACAGATCTGCAGCTATCCTTTATCGCCTTATGTATTTTTTCACTGTTGGAGCCGCATATTACGGCGCATTTTATTCCCCGCAGGCTTTCTTTTAACGAATCGTAGGAAAGATTTTTATCGTATCCGCCGAGGAGTATTACAGTTTTATCCTTTTCAAAGGCAGATAGGGTTGCTACGGTACGGGACGGGGTCGAATCAATGGAGCTGTCGTAATAATATACTCCGTCCTTGATATCGACAAGCTCCATTCTGCACGGCACTCCGTAAAAGCCGTTTATCGCCTTGCCTATGGATGACGCCCTGACGTAAGGATAGGCGGCGCCTACCGCCAAGCACACGTTAAGTATATTGAAATCTCCCCTCAGCCTTATATCGGAGAGAGGAAGAAGCCTTTCCGAATTTCTATATATATATCCGTTCCTTGGATAAACGTAATTATTTCCGTCGCCTATTCTTTTCGATACGTCCATAACGCTTGCATAGGTAACGTCCTTACCCGAGGAGCGACGCTTGGCAAGCTCCCTCGTTTCGTAGGAGTCCCAATTTATGACTATTCTGCCCACGTTTTCAAGTATTCTTGATTTGGCATCCTTGTACTCGCCGTAGGACGAATGGATATCAAGATGGTTTTCCGTTATGTTGGTTATGACTCCCGTTTCCCCCACGGGCTCAAGGTCCATCAGCTGAAAGCTTGACAGCTCGCTAACAAGAAAATCCTTTTCCTTCAGCCTGCCCATATAGCTTATAAGAGGATATCCTATATTTCCTCCGAGATACGCATCAAGTCCGTCCTTTGCAAGTATTTCCTTAATAAGGGTTGACACCGTGGTTTTTCCGTCGGATCCCGTTACGAAAATTTTTCTCGACGAAATATGGGAAAGAGCAAAGGATACCTCCGAGGTAATATGGCCCCTGCCCCTTATTTTATAAGGCATACAGGATGGGGAACGAAAAATTATATCCTCCTCCGTGTTTAAATATCCCTCGCCGAAAACCGCATCCACTCCGTCCGGTACAGGACATTCCTTAAGGGAACGGACAGTAAATCCGTATCCGCAATCCTTAAGATGCTCGTAAACGGCTTTATTGGATACGCCGAAGCCAATTAAGGCAATTTTTCCGCTTAACATATATACTCCTTTTATTATACTAAATTTTGCGAAGTCTTTTCAATACCCTTTTAATATTATTTTATTATTTTAATAAAATTTACAATCAGTTTACGCAAGGATAAGGTCAATAAGACTGCTCACATCCCCGTTTTCCGCCATAAGAATAGGGTACATACTGCCGGACGTAAAGCCGGGAACCGTATTTACCTCGTTAAAAATCACGTCCCCCTCCTCCGTTACGAAAAAATCGGCTCTGCACATTCCGTGGCATCCCGTGGCTCTAAAAATCCTTTTTGCGTATTCTTTTATCCTGTTTTCGCACTCACTTGATATTTTTGCGGGAATTATAAGCTCCGTTTTGCAGCTTGAATATTTTTCTCCGTAGCTATAAAAATCGCCCCCGTGTCTGATTTGTCCTACTTTACCGAAGGCAATTTCCCCGTTTTTTTCAAGAAGAGCAATTTCCGTTTCGACCCCCGTAATTTCCCTTTCCATTAAAACGCAGTCCGAATATTCAAGCGCCTTTTTCATATTCGGTATAAGCTCGTTTTCCCCTTTAACTCTGTAAACGCCTATGCTTGAGCCTAGATTTACAGCCTTTACAAACAGGGGATAACCAAGGCTTTCCCCCTTTTTATATATGTATTTTTCCCATTCGTCATTTTTATTTACAAGGTAAAAATCAGCTACAGGTACGGAGTTTTCTCTTGCTATCAGCTTTGTTACGTATTTATTTATCGTAATTGCCCCCGCTTCCGCAGGGCATCCTACGCAAGATATTCCCATAGCGTCGAAAAGTCCGCGAAGCCGTCCGTCCTCACCGTACGCTCCGTGTATTATTGGGAATACTATATCTGGCTTTATTCTTGTTTCTCCTTTGTCATAACAGATAAGCTCACCCGTGGTCAAGGATGCGCTTAAAGGAATTTTTAAGTCCCCCTCCCATTTATCCTCTTTTATTTTATTTTCGTCCCCCTTGTACAAATACCATTTCCCGTCCTTTGTTATCCCGATTTTGTAAATTTCGTATTTTTCTCTGTTTATATGCTTTAGAATACAGGCGCAGGATTTAAGCGAAACTAAATATTCCTGACTGCTTCCACCAAAAATCAGACACAGAGTCTGCTTTTTCATAAAAAACACCTCAAAATAAAAAAGATACCGACTCGTATGAGTCAGTATCATTTTATGTTAAATTTTAAGCTTTGCCACTATTACTTAACGAGATGGCACATTCTTATATTATTTCCGTAATCGTATTTGAATTCGTAACGAGAGTAAAGCCCCCTGTGTACAGCCTCGGAAAGAAGCGCCGTCATGCCCTCCTTCTGGTCATAGCCAAATTCAATCATAAGAGAGCCACCCTCATTCAGGTACTCGGAGCAGGTATAAACTATGGGTCTTATAATATTAAATCCGTCCTCTCCGCCGTCAAGAGCTACTGAGGGTTCCCTTTTCACCTCGTCGGAAAGGGTATCCATATCCCTTGAAAGAATATATGGGGGATTTGACAGTATAGCGTCAAATTTACCCAAATCAAGGGGTCCGGTTACGTCGGCAAGAACGAAATTGCATTTTTCCTCCACCTTATGGAGGGCAGCGTTTTTTCTTGCCATATTAAGTGCGCTCTCTGATATATCAACAAGAGTAATATCCGTAATGTCGGAACGGTTAAGCAGCACGGAAATGCCTATACAACCGCTTCCTGTACACAAATCCGCTATACGTCCGCCTTTTTTAATAACATTTATGGCATTTTCAACAAGTATCTCCGTGTCCTGACGGGGAATTAAGCAATCCCTTGATACGAAGAATTTTTCTCCCATAAAGTACCATTCGCCAAAAATGTACTGCAAGGGGATATGCTCCTTACGCTTTGAAAGCACCTCGTTTATTTTATCCTTGTCGAATATCTTTTCGGGATCTGCAAGAACAGAGGCGTAGCCCGTACCAAAAAGATATTCAACCGTTAAGTAGGCTTCTCTTTCGGGCTCCGTAGAGCCTATATCGGAAAATGCCTTAATTATCTCTTTTATCTTCATTTTCGGGTTGCTCAACAGACTCATCGGCGAAAACATCCGCAGGAGTGTCTGTATTTTCAATATTCTCTGCTTTTTCGAGAGATTTCTGCTCCTCTTCGTTCCGTCTTCTTTCCTTGAGAAGCTCTATTCTGTCCTCTTTTTCCTTTTTCTTAAGACCCGTAAAGCCGATATGCTCCTTATTGTCCTCAACCTCGATATCATACTCGGAGGAGTCGAAATCGGGGAATTCCTCGGGCATAGAGGACTTGATTGCGCATATTGCTATGGCAAGCTGCTTTTCATCGGGCTCTCTTGTGGTAATTCTCTGCATCCAGATGCCGGGGGCAGAGAAGAATTTTGTAAAGAAATTATCGTGCTTGCCTGCGAACATAATAAATTCATATCCAATACCTACAACAAGGGGCAAAATAGCAAGCTTGATAGCCGCACGAAGAAGCATATTGTCCCAAACGGGGATAAGCATACCCGTAAAAATACCGATAATAAGCATTACAAACATAAAGCTTGTACCGCAACGGGGATGAAATCTTGTGCATTTCTTTGCGTTTTCGGGAGTAAGCTCCATACCCGCCTCGTAGCAGGCGATGGACTTATGCTCTGCTCCGTGATATTCAAATACGCGTCTTATATCCTTCATAAGGGAGACGATAAGCATATAGGAGATAAAGATGATTATCTTTAAAACACCCTCAATCGCCGCCTTCAAATATCTGTTAAGCTCACCCGTGAATCTTTCAAGCAAGGAGGTAAGAGTGCCGGGAAGCCACATAAAAAGAAGAACCGCAAGACCTATACCAATAAGCATTGAAAGGATCATAAGAACCCCTGAAAGACCGCCTGATGACTTCTTTTCGTCCTTATTATCATCGTCAAGCTCCAAAACCTCTGTTGACTTGTTTATTGTTTTGAACGAAAGCACAAGGGACTCAATAAATCCAATAACTCCGCGAAGAAGCGGTATATTAAGCCATTTATGCTTTTTACGGACGGATACGAATTTGGACTTGCTGATATCTACACGTCCGTCCTCTTTTCTCATAGCGAGGCAAACCTCCTCGCCGTTTTTCATCATTACGCCTTCTATGACCGCCTGACCGCCAACCTTATTGCGGCGGCAGGACAAATCGCAATTTTTATCCATTTGCTTTTCCCCTCTCTCTGTCAAGATAGCTTTGTAAAATAAGGGATGCGCTCATAGCGTCGATAATATCCTTTCGCTTTGCGCCTCTCGTATTGGTTATATTGAGAATCGTATGAGCGTTTGCCGTGGAAAGTCTTTCGTCAAAAAGCTCCACCTCAATATCCGTAAGCTCACGGAGTCTTTCCGCAAAGGCTCTTGCCTTTTCGGAGCGAGGACCCAGTGTTCCGTTCATATTTATAGGATGTCCCAAAACTATCTTTCCAATATTATTCTGCTTTGCAAATTCAGCAACGCCCTGCGCCGTTTTTTCAAATCCGCCCTTGATACACCCACAGGCAGAGGCAAGGAAGCCCATTATGTCCGACATAGCAAGACCCGTACGTACGTCTCCAAAATCGACACCGAGAATTTTCTTGTCCATAGCTCCTCCTAACCTTAAAACTGAATTATACACTATTTTAGCATATTAAATATACAAATTCAATTATATATTGTAAATTTTTTATGATATGCGGTTGCATTTTTTACAAATATGTGGTATATTATTATTACAAATAAACGATAAGGAGTGATTTTAGATGAAAAATAGTTTTGTAAAAGGCTTGGTGGCTTTCTGTACGATTATGCTCTCCTTTGCAGCCGCTCTTGCAGTTGTGTTGCAGGTATTTAAGAAATTCTTCAAGGTTTCTATTGAGTTTACACCTAACTATGAAAACGACGAATGTGAATGCGAGGAGTGCTGCGAGGAAGCAGAATCCGATGATAGCATAGAATTTAATCTCTGCGACGAAGAGGTTGACGAGTGCCCAGAGACTGCGGCTGAAAATGCATAAAACCAAGTATAAAAAAGCGAGCGTGGCTCGCTTTTTTGTTTAGAATTTTATTTTCTTCATAAATTTATATATTCCCTCTGCCATAAGCTCGCTTCCGTAGGCGTTGGGATGCACGTAGTCAAGGAAGCATTCCGCAATGTGGGGAACAAGCGTAAGACCGTCGATCACCTTTATATGCGGATATTTTGAGCATACGTCCTTGATCTTTTCGGTAACTGCCTTAAGTCTTTCGGGATTATGGGTGGGGTCGAAGCGGTAGATAGGCGTTACGCTTATTACGGGTGTATCGCCGTAGGTATCGTAAAGGGACTCGTAAAATTCCTCAATACATTTTTCGTAATCGTAGGTCATATCCTCGTGATAATTCGTGCCGAGAGCCACGAGAATTCTGTCGGGCTTGAAATTATCAATGGGCATAATGCTTCCCTTTTCATATCTGAAGCCGCCAATACCCTGACTTAAAATTTCAAAATCCGTTTTTCTGTAAAGAGAGTTTATATAGGTTGAGCCCGCAAGCTTAGCCCCGTAGCCCTGGGTTATGGAGTCACCTATGGCAAGGAGCCTTCTTTTTCTCGGCTTTGCGGCTCTCCATTTACCGTCAAGCGTAAGACTCTTAACTCCGATAACAGTATCTATGGGAAGATACAGAGTTACGCTTTTTTCTCCCTTTGGAAGGTCGAAGCTCGCCTTGCCCTTTCCGCCCGTTATATTGTGTACGCCTACTGCAAGGTTATCGGCATAAATATCAATTGTATCGCTTCCCGAATAGCAGAAGGGAGCGAAATAATCAAGCATCATTTTTTCACTGTCGGTTACAAGCTCGATTTTTATTCCCGCCTGTAGAATTGAGCGCTCATACCAGAAATCAAGTCTTTTTCTGAAATGCTCTATTTGCGCCTCCGTGTGGTGATAAGGATAGGTATATCCGTCCTTCTCCTCAAAATAGCAAGCTCCGCGAATGAGCTTTTTTAACGTTTTTGCAGATAGCTTCATAATTACACCTCAATTAAGTCTTATGCTTCTCGTAACAAGAAGCGCCTGTAATACCTTGCGCACAGAATTAAGATCTGCGGGATGGTCAAAAAGCATTTTGGCAATATCTGCGGGAATCTCGTGCCTTTCCCTTGCCGCTATATCGAAAAATGCATTTTTTTCGTCGGGAGTAAGCTTAGTAAGGGCACCCACCATTCGCATTTGCACGTCCGGAGGGGGAGGACACACCTTACCCGACGCAATATCGTAAAAATAGGGCTTACCAATTCCCACAGACTCGTAAAATTTCTGCTGAGTGATACCCTCCTTTTTAATAAATTGCTTTAAAAGCTCTCCAAATTTAACATTCAAGTCCATAAAAAACGCTCCTTTTCAATAAAGTATGTCTGTCTACTTACATACTATCACAGATTTTATTCTCTGTCAAGGA
>JAZQLK010000109.1:0-1586 GCA_045542635.1 Eubacteriales bacterium | reverse complement strand
GCCTGTTGTCGTTACCGCTTCGTTCTTCCCTCGGTCAAGCCTCGGTTGAATTCAGCGACGACTGCCACACCTTACCCCTCCCTTTTTCATCCACAGGATGCGGTCGGGGACGGTTCATTCTGCATTTACTCCTTATACGCTCCCCAGGCAGTATTCCATTTCTTTATGGTTTCAAGAGCCGCAGGCGCCTGCTCTGCGTATACTTTATCAAAATTGTTTACGTTTCCTTTATATGAATCGGAAAAAACTCCTCCCATAAGGCTTCCCCAGCCTACTGCTGCGCCTGCGTCATATACGATATTAGGGAATATGTAATCCTTGAGCATTTCCATATCCTCCTCGGATGAAAAATACTCGGATTTCTGTTCAAGGTACGCCTTATAGGTGTATTCGCTTCCCGTCCAGGCTAAAACGTCAAGGAAATATTCCGACATGGCTCTGTCCTGTGTATTCTTGGGTATACACATAAGAACTATCATAGAATTTGCGCAAGGAACGCAGTACCTTCCCTGCTCCTCATCAAGCATTGGGAACGGAATAACACCTACGTTACCGTTAACTGTATACATTTCAGCATATTGCATAACGTTATTCATAAATAATAGACGGTTATCCAGAAATGCGTCCTTTGCTCCCGGGCCGTAGCAGGATGAGGAAGGCCACATAGAGGGACTCCATTTGGTATTGCGCGCAGTCAATATAACGGATATTACGTCATTTATTTTCGGATTTTTAAGCGCAATCATCCATTCACCTGTTTCCTTATTAACTCCTGCTTGATTCACTCCAAATAAACTATAGTAGGCATTGGTTGATGACATCATCAATCCAAAGGTGTCATAGTCACCTTGTATACCGTCACCGTGATCGTCGTATACGGAATTGCAGAGTGTAGAAAGCTCACTCCAGGTCCACTTGCCCTCTCTTACCATCTGATAAAGATTCGCCGTTGCTTCCTCTCCGCCAAGAACAGTTTTATTGAAATAAAGCACGCTTGCGGTTTCCTTTGAAAGGGTAGTAAAATCACCGTCTACAAAGAAGGTGTGTCCCTTTGCCGTATAGGTTTCAACCGAATCCTTATTGTAATAGTAATTTGAAAAATCAATATAATCTCTGTTGGCTAAATCGTACACAGAGCCGTTTGCAACTATGCTCTGGGCTCTCATCTGTCGAGGTAATGCGAGGTCGTAATATACGTTACCCGAGGCAATCGCTTCTTCAAGAGCATCGTGCATACTCCATCTGGTTGCGTTTATCCAGTTTAAATCTACTCCGTAGGTTTCCTTAATAAATTCCTGTCTTTCAAGAACGGCAGCATCAATTTCAGTACCGAAGCCCGATTCCTTGCCGTAGTCTACGCAAAGCTCCAAAACACTCCAAGGAGCGTTTGGCTTGGCTTGCCAGGTTGAGCAAGCAATATTCAAGGTCTTACCCGACCAATCTCTCTTTATATCATTGCTTGAGGAGTATCCCACTATGGTTTTCACGGTAGCGGATATTTCTCCAGCCTTCTTCCCTTCGCCGTTTTGAAGGTCATATTCATACTTTACCTTAATTGTATACGTGGTATTTGAGTCAAGACCCTC
>JAZQLK010000108.1:0-8310 GCA_045542635.1 Eubacteriales bacterium | reverse complement strand
CGTGACGGTGTACCATACCAAGCTCGCCAACACGCATAGGAAGCTCACGGTAGGAGTGGGGCTTGCTTCTGTAAACCATAACTCCGCCGGGGCAGTTCATAGGCTTGATGCAGTACGTTTCCTCATCAATAAGAGTAGAATACATATTATCCTTATAGTGATCCCAGTGACCGCTTGTTTCCCAGAGCTTACGGTTCATAATAAGGGGAGTCTGTACCTCAACGTAGTTATCTCTTGTATGAATTTCACGCCAGTAGTCGATAAGTGTGTTCTTAAGAGCCATACCCTTGGGAAGGAAGAAGGGGAATCCGGGGCCCTCCTCGCAAAGCATAAAGAGGTTCATTTCCTTACCTATCTTACGGTGGTCGCGTCTTTCAGCCTCCTCCATAAGCTTGTTGTAAGCCTCAAGCTCCTCCTGGGAAGCGAATGCAACGCCGTTGATTCTTGTAAGCATCTTATTGTTCTTGTCGTTCTTCCAGTAAGCGCCGGACTGCTGTGTAATCTTAAACGCCTTAAGCGCCTTTGTATAGCAGAGGTGAGGTCCTACGCACATATCAACGTAGTCGCCCTGCTGATAGAAGCTGATTATTGCATCCTCTGCAAGGTCGCCGATATGCTCAACCTTGTACTTTTCACCGCGGCTCTCCATAAGAGCGATAGCATCCTCACGGGGAAGAATATAAGGCTTAATGGGAAGGTTTTCCTTAACTATCTTACGCATTTCCTTTTCGATATTTGCAAGATCCTCGTCGGTAAGCTTTTTGTCGCCAAGGTCTACGTCATAGTAGAAGCCCTTTTCGGTAGCGGGACCGTAAGCGAATATAGCCTCGGGGAAAAGACGTCTTATAGCCTGAGCCATAATGTGTGCGGCAGAGTGACGGAGGACGTGAAGCTCTTCTTCCTTGCTTTCACATTCTCTTACAACGCCGTCGTTCATAATAATTTTCATAGTGATATCTCCTTTATCTAAACATAAATTTTACAAAATAAAAAAACCTCACAGGCAAAAATGCCCGTAAGGGTGCATAGCACGGTTCCACCTTAGGTTTAACTCAAAATCCTTAACGCGGAAAACGGCAAGGCTTGTTACTGCCTGCGGCTCGGGAGCGGTCTTCATAATCGGGGTAATAGCGGCTCGCACCAAACGCCGCCTCTCTGAAATCAGCCGAAAATTACTCTTTCCGTCAATGCCTTTAAAATCGTAAACATTATATCATTTATAAATATAATTGTCAAGCACAAAATATAAAATAGTACGGGACGGATAAAATTTCCGTCCCGAATAAGGCTATTTTGCATTTTTTGCGAAAATAGACGGGTCTATTTTGCGCTTGGTGTTATTTATTTGCCGAAGCAAATGCGGTATAATGAATTTACAAAGCATCCATAAAGGGGAGGTCTTTGATAATCAGCATATACCAAAAAGCATAAGGGCAAATCCGAACAGTGCGGAGATACCGTAGAGAAGACCTATTATACGGATATTTTCTCTTTTACACTTATTGCTCTTTAAAAGAACGGTAAGTCCAATGCCCGCGCCGGAGCAAAGGCCCGCTATGGCAGAGCCGAAGGATAAGGCGCCTTCAATATAAAGGTTGGTGATCATTACCGAAACCGCGCAGTTGGGTATAAGGCCGATAAGAGCGGTTATAAAGGGCTGAATAAGACTGTCGCTCAATAATAGCCTGCTTAAGCTTTCCTCACCGAGAAAATGAATGGCAAGTCCCAAGGCTATGTTTATTACAAGTATGAATAGGGATATTTTGAGAGTATGCTTAAGGGAGGGCTTAAGTATTCCTTCCTCCTCCTCGCATCCGCAATCCTTGCACATATCTATTTCAACCTTGGTTATCTTCATTCTTTTTAAAATGAAGTCGATGGTAAAGCCCGCTATAATGCCGATAGCTATTTTACAAAGTATCAGCTTCCAGATAGCGTTATGACCGCCCGCCGTTGAAATGAGAATTGGCAAAGCCTCGTCCGAGGTGGTGAGAAATACGGCGATAAGAGTACCCTCGGTAATAAGCCCCGCAGTATAAAGATTAGATGCGGAGGCAGAGAAGCCGCATTGGGGAATGCAGCCAAGAGCGGAGCCGATGGCAGGACCTGCGTTACCTATTTTCTCCATACATCCTTCCATTTTATCGGAAGCCTTATGCTCAAGGAATTCCATTAAAAGGTAGGCTAAAAAGAGAAAGGGTACAGTCTTTAAGGTTTCTATTAAAGCGTGCAGAAGCTCGTGCAGAATTTCTTCCATTTACGTTTCCTTTATCAATTTAATTATCAAATTGAGAAGTGTTCTCAATTTATCGACGCTATTATATATTAAAAAATACTTTTTGTCAATATATAAGCTTAAAAAATTGAAAATGGGATTAAATTCTATTGCAAATAAGCCTTTGATATGATAATATATACTTACAAATACAGAGTAAATATGCGTGCGTTAAGTGTCGGGGGAACGGGGAGTTGTCCTTTGAACGAAAACCTATGTTGCGGTACGCATATTGCATCCCGCTGGAGGTATTTTAAAGTGGATAAAAATCATAATTTCAAAAGCGAGCTTATGCTTTTCAACAACCCCAAGGTCCTTACCGCAAGCGCTCTTTTAGTTGCAATAAGTATAGTGTGCGGTAAGCTTCTTGCCTTCAATGTCGGCTTTATACTTCGGTTCAGCTTTGAGAATATGCCGATAATGCTTGCTTCAATGGCGTTCGGACCTATAATAGGCGGACTTACGGCTGTTGCTGCAGACCTTATAGGATGTCTTATCGTAGGCTATGAGATAAACCCCTTGGTAACGTTAGGAGCGTTGCTTATCGGTGTTATAAGCGGTCTTGTATATCGCTTGGTCCGTAAGCTTCCCACCCTTGCAGGAGTAATAATAACGGTCATACCCACCCATATTGTGGGCTCGGTATTCGTTAAAACCGTAGGTCTTGCCAAATTTTACGAGATGCCCTTCTGGACATTGGTTGCATGGAGAGGACTTAATTACCTGATAATAGCTACGCTTGAAATTTTGCTTCTTTACTACCTGTTTAAGAGTAAATCCGTAAAAAGTCAGCTTGAAAGAATTAAGAAATGATAGCAAAGGGTAGGAAAAGATATATGAATTATAACGAGGCTCTTGAATATATTCATAAAATAAATTGGTGCTTCTGCAATCCAGGGCTTGAAAGAATAGAGCATTTGTGCGCCGCCCTTGGAAATCCCCAGAAAAGGCTTAAATTCATTCACGTTGCGGGGACTAACGGTAAGGGCTCCTTCTGCGCGATGCTCTCGGGTATACTTAAAAGCGCGGGGTATAAGACGGGACTTTTTACGTCTCCTTACATAAAGACCTTTAACGAGAGAATGGCAATTGACGGCGAAATGATCTCAAACGATGAGCTTGCTTCTCTTACGGAATATATAAAGCCGATTGCCGACTCTATGGAGGAGAAGCCTACGGAGTTTGAGCTTATTACCGCTATCGCCTTTGAGTATTTCGCAAGACACGGCTGCGATTACGTGGTTCTTGAATGCGGTCTCGGTGGCAGACTTGACTCAACTAACATAATTGATACCTCGGTGCTTTCAGTAATTACGGGTATCGCTCTTGACCACACCTCCATTCTCGGAGATACGGTGGAGAAGATAGCCTATGAGAAGGCGGGAATCATAAAGAGAGATATCCCCTGTCTTTGGTGCGGAGAAAGCAAGGAGGCGGAGGGAGTAATATCGGCAAAAGCAAAGGAGCTTTCCTCACCCTTTTACACGGTTGACCACAGTAAAACAGAGGTCAAGAAATTTGATTTGAGCGGTACGGTATTCAACTACGGAGAGTATAAGGATATATCTATACCCCTTCTTGGAGAATATCAGCCCTTTAACGCTACAAACGTGCTTTGCGCCGTTTCAATTCTTCGTTCTCTTGGTCTTGATATAAGCGAGGAAAACGTAAGAGAGGGAATGAAGAGCGTAGTATGGCACGCAAGATTCGAGATAATATCAAAGGATCCTCTTGTAATTGCCGACGGAGGACATAACCCCGAGGGAGTATTAAGCGCCGTAAACAGCGTTAAAAGGTATTTTAAGGACAAAAAATTAAACGTTATAACAGGTGTAATGGCTGATAAGGATACGGAATTTATCGCATCTCAGATCGGATCCGTTGCATCACACGTATTCTGCATAACTCCCGATAATCCAAGGGCGCTGGCAGCCGAAAAATATGCGGAGCTTTATAAAAAAATGGGAGTATGCGCAAGTCACTACAGCTCGGTAAAGGATGCGGTTTACGCATCTATGAGGCGCGCAATCGACACAGGGTCCGACGTTTTATGCGTTGGCTCACTGTATATGTACCTTGAGGTATCGGGGTGCGTCGAGCTTTTCAACAAGGAAAATAAATAGTATATATATTTAAGGAGGTGTTTTTATGGTTTGGATATGGTTAGGAATCGCGGTATCCCTTCTGATAGTCGAGTGTTGTACAACGGATCTGGTTTCCATTTGGTTGGCTCTCGGCTCAGGTATTACTACGATTATCGTAGCAATATTCCCGGGTATTCCCATTCCGTGGCAAATCATTATGTTCGTGGTTTTCAGCGCGATACTTCTTACTCTTACAAGAAAATTTGTAAAAAGATATCTTGCAAGAACGAAGGAACAGGCAACCAATCTTGAGCTTAATTTCGACAAAACCGCAATAGTGGTGGAGGAGATCAATAATGAGCTCGCCAAGGGCGCTGTAAAAATCAACGGTCTTATATGGACCGCCCGTTCCGAGGATAATGAGATTATCGAGAAGGACGCATTGGTAATGTTTAAAAAAATCGAAGGCAATAAAGCCATCGTAGTTAGAAAAGGAGAATAAATATGCCCGCATTGATCATCGTTTTAGCAGTTCTTTTGGTTGTAGCTATAATCATAGTTATAGCAAGCATCAAAATCGTTCCCCAGTCCAAGGCATTCGTAGTTGAACGTCTCGGCTCATACAAGGAAACCTGGCAGACAGGTATCCATTTCCTCTGGCCCATCTTTTATAAGATTGCAAAGCAGGTTTCTTTAAAGGAGCAGGTTGCGGATTTCCCTCCCCAGCCCGTTATTACAAGAGATAACGTAACTATGCAGATTGACACCGTTGTATTCTTCCAGATTACAGATCCCAAGCTTTACGCATACGGTGTTGAGAAGCCCTTGATTGCTATTGAAAACCTTACCGCAACAACACTCCGTAACATCATTGGTGACCTTGAGCTTGACCATACTCTTACTTCAAGAGATACAATCAATGCAAAGGTACGCTCCATCCTTGATGAAGCAACAGACCCTTGGGGTATCAAGATCAACAGAGTTGAGCTTAAGAACATCAAGCCCCCCGCAGAAATTCAGGACGCCATGGAAAAGCAGATGAAGGCAGAGCGTCAGAGAAGAGAAGCAATCCTTCGCGCTGAGGGTGAAAAGTCCTCTAATATCCTTGTAGCAGAGGGTAAGAAGGAAAGCCAGATCCTCGAAGCAGAGGCTGCAAAGCAGGCTGCTATTCTTAAGGCAGAGGCTGAAAAGGAAGCAAGAATCAAGAAGGCAGAGGCTGAAGCTGAGGCAATTCTTAAGATCAACGCAGCTCAGGCTGAATCTATCAGACTTATCAACGAGGCAAAGCCCGAGGAAGCGTACTTGCTTCTTAAGAAGCTTGAGGCTTACGAAAAGGCTGCCGACGGTCAGGCTACGAAGATCATCGTTCCCAGCGACCTTCAGGGTATCGTTGGACTTGTAAGCTCCGTTACCGAAGCTGCAAAGAAATAAAAACGCAATCGTAGTCTGTTCGATGACATAATTTTATAAATTACGGTCCCGATTGCTTTCAGTCGGGACCCATTTTATGGAGGAGATTATGAAATACAGAATTGTGGCGTTAATTTTATCAATACTGCTTTTGCTTTCCCTTGCGTCATGCTCGGGCAGGGATGAAACCACAACCGCAAATAACACCACAACCACAAATAACTCTACAACCACCGCGCCGCTAAACAACGTACCCCTTCCTCCCGCAGACACAAGATATACGTATTCAAATATGTCGGAATATATAACTCTCCCGAATTATAAGGATCATACGATTACCGTTTCAAATGAGCTTGTAGACAGTACTATAAAAAATAGTATTTTGGAGAGCGCCACACATTTATACGAGGCTAAACGTGGAGATGATATTTACGTAAATCTTAAATTTGCGGAAATCATTTACATTGACGCTAATGAAACTATTCCCTTAAGGGGTAACGCAATCCAGAGCATCAGTAAGGAAAATTTTTATATCGAAGGACTTGGGGAAGGAGCCTATAACAAGGAGCTTGAGGAGCTTATCATATCGTGGAACATACGCATAACTATGAAGGCTGAAAATACGGTAACTCTTCCAAATGACTCTATGTTTGGCGAATATGCGGGAAAAAAGGTATATTTAACCTGCGAGTTCGTAGATAAGGTATGTGAGAATGGCGATATCGTGTCTGTAAACTATACGGGCTATTACACCGACGGAAACGGAAATATCAGACTTAACGAGCTTGGAGAAAAGGATTTCTTTGATTACGGAACTGACGTGAAATTTTATTTGGGCTCGGGTACCGCCATTGAGGATTTTGAAAACGGAATTATCGGTATGCGCCTCGGTGAAGGCAATAAGCGGGAAATTCACGCAACCTTCCCCGACGATTATTCTGAGGCGTTAGGAGGACAGAAGGTTATTTTCGAGGTTTCGGTAAAGGAAATTTACATTTGCCCCGAATATAACGACGATTTTGCCAAGAGCGTTGGATACGATACAGTTGAGCTTTTTGAGGAGGATATAATAAATCAGTTCGCAAACGATCAGATTTACTATTGGTTAATGGAGAATACCGTCTTCATTATGTATCCCGAAAAGGAATATAACGAGCTTCTTGCCGAAATCGAAAGACTTAATTCCATCTATGAAGAAAACTACGGTATGACCTATGAAAGCTATATAAGCATATATTACGGTATGACGAAGAACGAATACATAGAATGGATTATGAAGGAGGAAATGCTGTATTACGCTATTGCGAGAGCTAACGGAATAATCCCCACAGACGCGCAGGTAAGCGAAGCAGACTCCTATGAGGACGCTTTATTCGATCTTGTTGACGCTCATATAGGAGAGTCCTTTAACGTAAGTGTGACGGAATAACATATCTAAAAGGAGAAATAATGTCATATAATTTTGCCTCGTATGATGAAAAATTAAGCAGACTTGTAAGGCTTGACACAGGTGTTTTGATAGCATTTATATGTTTTTGCGTCATAATTACTGTACTTTGCTTGTACTATAGATTGAAATGGGGAGCATTGAGTGTATTCGTTATATGCACGCTTGTGGTTTGCCTTATGTATTTTAATTTGATAAATCCGCAAAGGCTTGATATTGAAAATCAATCCTACGTTATTTACGAAGGAGAATTTTCGGTAGATGAATATTACTATTCAAGTAGGAACAGGTATATTGAAATAAGAATACCGGGTAATGATGAAATTCTTAAATATGAGGTGATATGCACCGTTCCGGAATTAGAAAGATACAAAACGCAACAGGGATATTTTGTAATCAGCGAGCGGACACAGTTACTGTTGGATATAGGCTTTACTGAATAACAAAAAGATGCGATTTTTAAAATCGCATCTTTTTTATATATTGTCGCTTTTACCCGTAAGGTAATTAACCTCGTTTTCCGTAAGCTCACGCCATTTACCTCTTTCAAGATCGTTAAGCTTAAGCTTGCCGATGGCAATACGTGTGAGTCGCATAATTGTAAGACCGCACTTTTCGCACATCTTACGAATCTGTCTGTTTCTGCCCTCGTTTAGGGTGAAAAGGGTATTTGTAGCGCCGTTTTTTTGTGATATTATTCTCACCTTAACGGGCTTGAGCTTGTATCCGTCAATCTCCATAGGAGATGTAAGCTGAGATAACTGCTCAGGGGAAATATCGCCCTTTATTACAACGCTATAAACCTTTGACATATTGTTTTTAGGATGGGTAAGTCTGTTTGTAAGCTCGCCGTCATTTGTGAGAATAAGCAAGCCCTCGGAGTACATATCAAGTCTGCCAACGGGATAAACTCGCTCGCCAATATCGGCAACAAGGTCAAGGACCGT
This sequence comes from Eubacteriales bacterium, assembly GCA_045542635.1. Classification (GTDB taxonomy): domain Bacteria; phylum Bacillota; class Clostridia; order Oscillospirales; family CAG-272; genus RGIG2000. The sequence continues at coordinate 147 of JAZQLK010000108.1, read as the reverse complement.
AGGTCTGCCTTTTTCGTCGGAGGCGGTGCTTACATAGCCAAGAGGCTTATTAAGCATAATATAACGCTTCTTTTCCGTTGTATTCTTAATAACCTTGCCGTTATATGTAACGGTGTCCCTTTCAGGGTCCACCTTATCGCCAAGCTT
>JAZQLK010000107.1:0-3272 GCA_045542635.1 Eubacteriales bacterium | reverse complement strand
GAAAGAGAAGCTTACTATCCCGTAAGTATTTACTGCCCTGTCTGCGGAAAGGACACAACCAAGATTCATTCACTTTCCGACGACTGCACCGTTGCAGAGTATTCCTGTGAATGCGGTCATAGCGGAAGCTTTGACTTCACTAAGGACTTTAACTGCAAGCTTGCATGGAAGATTGACTGGCCCATGCGTTGGATGTACGAGGGCGTAGACTTTGAGCCGGGCGGAAAGGACCATGCAGCAAGGCACGGCAGCTACGACACCAGTAAGGATATTGCAAAGGCTATCTACGGTTATGAGCCTCCCCTGTTCCAGGGTTATGAGTTCATAGGTATTAAGGGTACTACAGGTAAGATGTCAGGTTCTTCTGGACTTAACCTTACTCCCGAAACACTCCTTAACCTCTATCAGCCCGAAGTAATTTTGTGGCTTTACTCAAAGACCGAGCCTCTCAAGGCATTTGATTTCTGCTTTGATGACGGAATTCTTCGTCAGTACTTTGAGTTTGACAAGATGCAGACTGCGTTCGCTGACGGTACTGCTGACGAGCATACAAAAGAAATTATGTACAACACCACTGTTGAGGGAAGAACTCCCACTACAGTTCCCATGGCACTTTTAGTTCAGCTCGGCTCTGTTGTAAACTTCAACGTTCCCATGCTCGAAATCGTATTTGAGAAAATCGGAACTCCCTATAAGTATGCTGATTTTGCAGACAGACTGGAAAGGGCAAAATACTGGCTTGAGCAGTGTTCTCCCGAAAACGTGAACAGGCTTCGCGAGTATCGCAACTGGGAGCTTTACAACAGCTTCACAGATGAAGAAAAGAAGGAAATTGAGCTTTTGGTTGATTTCCTCAAGACCGACGGATATTCTCTCGATGACCTTAACAGCGAGCTTTACGCAATTCCCAAGAAGATTTTCGGCGAGGATATGGACCCCAAGGAGCTTAAGGGTGTTCAGGGGCAGTTCTTTAAGAACGTGTATAAGCTTATCATAGACAAGGAACGCGGACCAAGACTCTACCTTTTCCTTTTCGCAGTTGATAAGGAAAGCTATTTAAGCCTTCTTGATTTCTCCACACCCATGACGGAAATCGAGAAAAATCCTCCCAAGGAGGAAGAAGTTGAAGAAGCAGTTCCCGAAAAGGTTTACGGCGATCCCGATCCCGTACAGCCTATTAAGGAAGAAATTGATATTGATACATTCTCAAAAATTGATCTTCGCGTGTGCAAGATTGTAAAGGTTAATGATATCCGCAAGTCAAATAACTGCATTAAGCTTACACTTTTTGACGGCCTCGAGGAAAGAGTAATCGTTTCAAGTATCAAGCACGATTACAAGGCAGAGGAGCTTTTGGGAAAGAAGATTATCGTTGTGGCAAACCTTGCCCCTGCACGTTTTAGCGGCGTGACAAGTAACGGTATGCTCCTTGCAGGAACAAACAATGCCTGCGGATGCAAGGTTATCTTTGTGGATGATTCTATCCCCGAAGGAACCGCTATTTGCTAAATTTAATTAAAAAGTTACTGATCGCAAAAAGCACAAAAAGAAGAAAAATCGCATATCAAAATGCGATTTTTCTTCTTTTTAGTTTTCGTTATTTTCTTTATCTTCGCTATTATTTATTTCCATCATCGGTGGCATAGGCTCTTCCTCTATAATAACTTTACGGAGAAACAGAGGGGTCACTGCCGCAACAAAAAGAATAATTACGCCAAGCGTGAAAGCCGAAATAAATTTAGACATTCCTATTGCAATCATTCCAAGCTTAAACGGAAAGAAAAGGAATGTATATATTGGTTCGATACTTACTACTGAATCTAATAAAGCAAGAAGAGTTGCACAAACAATCAGCGAAGACACTGCAAGCAAATTCGTTTTATAGAAGGTTTTCGTATCCTCCTGGGTGTATTTATAATAGATAGCTGTAAAAAACACCACGCCTATTATATCAACCAGAGCCGTCAAACCAAGCATAAGGACGCTTAATCTGTATCCTTGTGGTAAAACACCAAAATAGAATAGCAAGGAAACTACAAACGATACAACTATATGGCAGATGAATGTTTCACTGATTCTCCTTTCAAGATATATCATTACGTCGACCTCTTTGAATTATCTGAATAATGCTACATCTTCAGAATTAACGTTCCGAGACATGTTTCCCCAAGTAATGAGTTTTTCAGGAGTATATACAGGTTCTTCTCCGGAGGAAGTAGCTATTACGTCTACCTCTGTAAAATCAAGAATTTCTATTTCGGGTTTTGTATATTTATTCATTTATATTTATCTCCTTTTTAATTTGAATATGGGTTAAAATTACCAAGCCATTTATTTACAGATTGTACCGAGGCATTGAAATAGTCTCCAAGATAAGTATTTCTGTCATCTTCGGTATTTAAATCCGAATCCGCATCAACTATAACGTAAGGAATAGCTATTACTTCCTTATCGAAGTTTTTCTCTGCTATGTCGGAAATAATGACGTGGAATTCTCCGTCATTCTCTTTAACCGATAATATATCCTCACTCTCAATAGACACTTCTTTTTCTGAATAATTTTTGTAGATGTACATACCAAACTTTACAATGCTATTTCCAATTTTGGCGATATCTTTTATTCTTGCATTAAGAGATATAACACCCACTTTATCAGCACCGTCTCTTGTCTCGGAATAATAACCTGCATCAGCTAATGTTTCAAACTCGGGAGCTACAGTCCACTTTGCAGTGAGAGTTATATCTCCTGACAAAGAAGGATCCACATTAGTAACAAGCTTATTATCTTTGTCATACCAGCCTGCAAAAATATATCCTTCACGCTGAGGATTTGCTGTAATAGCCTTTCCACGGCTCCAGTAATAATAATCGATGAACTTGCCTGACATATCAAGATAGTCGTCCATTCCTGTGACAGTATCTTTCCCAATATTGCCAAGGGCATAGGTTATTTTGTACATTCTGGGAACTAACATGGCAACAAGCTCCTGTGTCTGCCCTGTTACTTCATCATATCTTGTATGACCGTTGTATGTAATTCTGAAAGGCTCATTTTCCGCAACATACTCAACCGCTTGTCCGTCTTTCGTATAGCTCTTTACCTTGATTGAGTAGTCATAGAGGGTTACTCCGTCGGGTTTTTCATTCCATACAGAAAAATCATTGTTGCCGATTCCGTTTGTAAGATTTGTATTCTGTCCGTGGATACCGCTTGAGCTTACCATCTGTGTTATTACTGTCCAATCCTGAGGATTGCTTCCTTTTGTTCCGTC
>JAZQLK010000106.1:0-4649 GCA_045542635.1 Eubacteriales bacterium | reverse complement strand
AGAGCGCTCTTATCGGGACGAACGTTAAAGCCTACGATAATTGCGTTGGATGCGGCAGCGAGCATTACGTCGCTTTCTGTGATACCGCCAACGCCCATATGGATAACGTTAACCTTAACCTCTGCATTGGAAAGCTTAACGAGGGATGCTTTAACCGCCTCTGCGGAGCCGCCAACGTCTGCCTTAACGATGATATTGATTTCCTTAACACCCTCGCTGATCTGACTGAAGAGGTCGTCAAGGTTGAGCTTGGCGTTAGCCTTGAAGAGCTCCTCCTTAGCCTTCTGTTTTCTCTGCTCTGCAAGGGTTCTTGCCATCTTTTCGTCTTCAACCGCGTTAAATTCGTCACCTGCCAAGGGAACCTCATCAAGACCTGTGATCTCAACGGGAACGCTGGGACCTGCAAGCTTAAGAACCTTACCCTTATGGTCCGTCATAGCTCTTACGCGACCTACGGCAGTGCCTGCGATAACAACGTCACCGCTCTTAAGAGTACCGTTCTGTACGAGGATTGTGGCAACGGGACCTCTTCCCTTATCGAGCTTAGCCTCTATTACAATACCCTTCGCGCGGCGGTTGGGGTTAGCCTTAAGCTCCTTAACCTCTGCAACGAGAAGAATCGTTTCAAGAAGGTCGTCGATACCCATCTTTGTATGAGCGGATACGGGAACGCAGATTACGTCGCCGCCCCACTGCTCGGGAACGAGATCGTATTTTGTAAGTTCCTGCATAATCTGATCGGGGTTTGCGGTGGGCTTATCCATTTTGTTTATAGCAACTATAATATCCACGCCCGCAGCCTTTGCGTGGTTGATAGCTTCAACTGTCTGAGGCATAATACCATCGTCAGCCGCAACTACGATGATCGCGATATCGGTTGCCATAGCGCCGCGGAGACGCATTGCTGTAAACGCCTCGTGACCGGGAGTATCAAGGAAGGTGATTTCCTTACCCTCGATACTAACTCTGTAAGCACCGATATGCTGAGTAATACCGCCTGCCTCACCTGTTGTAACGTGAGTATTTCTGATAGCGTCAAGAAGTGACGTCTTACCGTGGTCAACGTGACCCATTACGCAGACAACGGGAGCGCGCTCAACGAGGCTTTCCGCAGTATCCTCGCTCTCGTCAAAAAGCTTCTCCTCGATGGTAACCACAACCTCTTTGGTAACCTTTGCGCCAAGCTCGTCGGCAATAAGGTACGCAGTATCATAGTCGATAACCTGGTTTACACCTGCCATAACTCCCATCATCATAAGCTTCTTGATAAGCTCGCCGGATGCAACCTTCAAGCGTGTAGCAAGCTCTCCAACGGTGATTTCATCGGGAACGGTGATGGAAAGCTGAGTGTTCTTAGCCTTCTCAAAGGCCGCACGCTTCATCTTTTCCATAGCGCTCTTTTCCTTGTTATCCTTCTTGCCGTAAGCGTCCTTGTTATTCTGCTTCTTAAGCTTCTGCTTGCCTGAGCCGTAGTTATCGTAGCTTCCAAAGCTATCAAGCTTTTCATCGTACTTGGAAAGGTCAACGGAGGAAACTCTTGTGTCGATTACACGGGTGGTTCCCGTCTTCTTCTTGATTTCCACTACGTTTGACTCGGGCTTGGGCTGGGGCTTGGGCTTGGGAGTGAACTTAGGACGGTTATCCTCTTTGTCGTCACCGAAGCCACCCTGATTGAATCTGCCGTTATCACGGTTGAAATCCTTGTTAAAGGGCTTCTTCTCATCCTTATTATTAAAGGGCTTTCTGTCGCCTCTGTCAAGCTGAGGACGCTCGCCCTGGGGTCTTTGCTGATTTGCGCCGTCCTTGTTAAAGGGCTTTCTGTCGCCTCTGTCAAACTGGGGGCGCTCGCCCTGGGGTCTGTCACCCTGGGGTCTTTGCTGATTGCCGTCGCGTCTCTGCTCGAATCTGTCGTTTCTCTGAGGTCTGTCCTGTCTTGCGTCCTGCTTAACCTCAGGCTTCTTTTCCTGTCTTACCTCGGGCTTCGCTTCAGCCTTGGGCTCTGCCTTTATTTCGGGCTTAGCCTCAGCCTTGGGCGCGGACTTAACCTCGGGCTTCTTTTCCTGAACGGGCTTAGGCTCCGCCTTTACCTCAACAGGCTTCTTTTCCTCTTTCTTTTCTTCCTTCTTGGGCTCTGCCTTGGGCACGGGCTTTTCAGTCTTGGGCGCAGGCTTTTCCGCCTTCTTTTCTCCTGCCTTAAGATAATCGGACACCTTTGTCTGATTATCAAGAGTCATTTTATTAACTACCGTATTGATTACGGATATTTCAACGGTTTCGCCAACCTGAGCTGAGCCGAGAAGTCCGGAATCCTCGATCATTTTAGTAGCATCCTTTATATCAAGACCGAAATTTTTTGCAAAGTCCTTAACTTTTACCATATCTGCCATATCGTTTACCTCTTTTCCTTTAAATTAAGGTTAGTAAGTTCATTTGAGAAATTAGAATCGGTTATACCGAGAGCGCAAACGGCTCCCATCTTGCCTACCGCCTTGCCAAGCTCCTCGGAGGAAAACTCCGTTTTGCAGCAAGGGATATTGTAATACGCGCATTTGTCCGTTATTTTCTTTTCGGAATTCGGCGATGAGTTTTCGGCGTAGAATACTGTAAGAATCTTTTTTTCCTGCAGTCCCTTTATAACCATAGGCGTTCCTACGGTTACCGCTCCCGCTCTTTTGCAAAGACCGAGCATTAGTAAGAATTTATTCGTTTTCACCGCTTATCTCCTTCGCAAGAGCCTCTGTAAGCTCGTCGGTAAGGGTAATTTCGAGATTGGACTGTATTCTTTTTGACTTTACCGCCTTTTTGAAGCAGGACTCGCTTTTACAGATATACGCGCCCCTTCCCGATTTTTTGCCTATTAAATCAATGCAAACCTCTCCGTCGGGAGTGCGTACCACTCTTACAAGCTCCTTCTTGGGAAAGGATTCCATACATCCAAGACATTTTCTTAAGGGTATTTTCTTTACCTTCTTATTCTCCATGAACTGTCCTTTCTTTATTCGCTCTTGATGTCTACTTTATATCCTGTAAGTCTCGCTGCCAAGCGCGCGTTCTGACCCATCTTACCGATAGCCAAGGAAAGCTGATCGGGGGATACGGTTACGCTTGCCGTTCTGTCGTCTACCATATCAACGCTCTTAACCGTTGCGGGGGAAAGAGCCGCCTTAACATATTCCGCAGGATCGTCATTATAAGGGATAACGTCGATCTTTTCGCCCTTAAGCTCGTTTACGACAACGGAGATTCTGGAGCCTCTGTTACCGATGCAAGCGCCAACCGCTTCAACGCTCTCATCTCTTGAGTAGACGGAGATCTTGGTTCTTGAGCCGGGCTCACGGCAGATGTTCTTGATAATTACGGTACCGTCCATAATTTCGGGAACCTCTGTTACAAAAAGACGCTTAACAAGGTCGGGGTGAAGTCTTGTAAGGTTTACAAGGGGACCCTTGCTTTCGGAGCTTACCTGTGTTGCGAACACCTTGATTCTGTCGTCAACCTTAATCACCTCGCCGGGAATCTGCTCTGTCTTAAGAAGAACAGCCTGAGAAATACCTGTGTCAACCACCACGTTGCCTGTGGAGTCCTCAACCTTGGTTACGATGGCGGAGAGCATTTCGCCCTTCTTGTCCTCGTATTCTCTTACCATACGGCTTCTTTCAGCTTCACGGATACCCTGAATAATAACCTGCTTAGCGTTCTGAGCGCTGAGACGGCGGAATTCCTTGGTCTGAAGCTCGTATTCATAGTCTGCGCCGATGGAGCGCTTTCTGGAACGGGTCTTTACCTTAAGTCCCTTTTCCTTTTGCTCTGCCTCAAACTCCTCAATGCCTTCCTTTGTAATTTCTGTCTGGGGATCCTCAACCTCCGCAACGATAAGGAATTTGCGGTAAACCTTGATATCCTTCTTTTCGGGATTGATAACTACTGTGATATTAGCTGCTCCGTACTCCTTCTTGCAAGCCGCTGTAAGAGCCGCCTCTACCTTTTCAAGCATATACTGCTTAGGAATGTGCTTTTCCCTCTCAAGAAGGTCAAGCGCGTCAAAAAATTCGCTGTTCATTTTTTCTCTCCTTTTGCTTTATGTTAACTCAATTTTAATAATCAGAATTCAAAATACATATTCATCTTGGCAATAGCCTTGCGGGGAATTATCATTTCCTCATCACAAAGAAGCTTAACGCTCTCTCCGTCGAAGCCTGAAAGCACACCTACAAGCGCCTTTACTCCGTTGATGGGAGCATAGAGCTTAACGGTGATCTTCTCGCCCATACATTTTTCCATATGCCAATCGGTCTTGATATCGCGCTCAAGTCCGGGGGAGGAAACCTCAAGATGATACATATCCTCAATAAAATCGTATTCGTCAAGAACGGGGTCAATGGCTCTTGACATCTTTTCGCAATCCTCGATGCCTATGCCGTTATCGCTGTCAATGGTATAACGAAGATACCAATCCGCGCCCTCCTTTACGTACTCCACGTCCCAAAGAGAATATCCAAGCTCCTTGGCTATGGGCTCCGCAATTTCAGTCGCCTTTTTTACAATGCTGCCAGCACTCTTCATTTTGTCACCTCACATATCCCGCCTTACGGCGATTTTACCTTAAGACATTTTATTTTCGACTACACCTCATCCGTCTGCTTCGCAGC
>JAZQLK010000105.1:0-2884 GCA_045542635.1 Eubacteriales bacterium | reverse complement strand
CATAATTTACAATATGCTTCGGGTTTATCTGTTTTATAAATTTTCCGTTAACTAAAAGCCTGTTATCACCTGTAAGGGTTACAATATGCTTTTGTTCACTTATATAGGATATCCATTGATTTTGGTTATTTAAATGCGTATTATTCAAAATTAAGTATCCCCCCAAAAACTTTGCCAAATATGTTTGGGACAGACAGGGGACGGTTCTCTGTCTGTGGCGTGATACTCTCAACGGAGTATCACGCTATTTGTGTGATTTTTGTCTTTTATGATTTTTTAACTATTTCATATCCGTTACTGTCAAGGAGCCAGAATGCGTCATCAAGGATCTGGAAATCGTATTTTATCTTATCCGTTGATTCCTTGGATACGCCGTCTCTTTCCGCCACAAAATCTCGGAACAGGGTAAGACCCTCAAAGGTTGTAAGATTTCCGTGGCGGCGGAGCTTGTAATCCTTGCCGTTTTTCTTTTCCGTAAGAATTTCCTTAATCGAAGCGGGAACGAAGCCCTTGGTTATCATAAATGAGTTCCAACGGTAATGCTCCTGCATTGCCATATAGGTTCTTCTTGAATCCTTAAAGTCAATACCGTACTCGATAATAGGCTTTCCGTCCGCCTTTATATCTTCTCTTGGCACAGGCTTATCATCGGGAGCGTATACGCTTATGTATTTATCGTTATCTAATACATCCTTACCTGTTTTTTTGCGGTAATCAAGATTCATCATATGGAGCTTGGAGCGAAGGCTTAAGCATACGTAAATATTGGACTCGCGCTCGAATTCCGTTAAGGATGCGTACCACTGGCAATTTGCGTTTTCGTACACATCCTCGGGCTTTTTGGTCTTATCACCCTCGGTAAGCTCGTATTCAAGAGCATAAATTCTGTGTCGCATCTTTGCCATTGACACAAGAGTATCATCGTTTATCTTATCCATTGTATAAACGGCTCTGTCCTCGTCGCCTATCATATAGCATTCCTTATTTTTGAATATGTCATAGTCACATTCGCCGCTACGTACCTTTACGAAAATGTGCGTATTTTTAAGACCCCATTCACGTTTTTTTGCGACAATCTTGTGCGCCATATCAATATTTTCAAGATCCGAACCAAAGGCGATAACAATATAATTGAATTTGCCATTACCCGTCAGCTTGGACTTAAGCTCGGTATAAAATTCCTCGTCGTTAATATCCAGCTTCTTGGGATTATGCTCCGTATCGGCGGGTATAGCGGGCATGGGAAGATACTCGATTTTACCGTTGAAGGCGCCTTCCTTCTCCGCCTTTATAATTTCATCAAATTCGTTTTCAAATCTGTAATAGCTATGGTTAAGATTTTTCTTATTTTCAAAATTGCTCTTATCAAAAACGTAATAATGAACCTTTTTTAAATCAACCCTTCCGTCACCGTTTCTGTAAACAAACTGATTGTTGGCGCAGGAGGTGAGGAAGATCTGCTGGTTTGTTTTGCCGAAGCCGATAAGAGCTACGTTAATATCAACTCCGTCCTTTACGAGGGAGGAGCTATAATCGATCTGCTCATCGGTCATAAACTGCGTCAAGGGATATCTGTCAACAAAGTCCATAGCAACCTGACGGTACTTGTTTACGTATCTTATGCAGCCGTGGGATTCCTCCGCTATGGTCGAATAAACGGTTTCGTGCTTGGGAGAGCCGAAAACATACACCTTAACCTTTGAAAGCGCACTTGAAAGAGTCCTTATATCGTCCTTATCGTAGTGAGCGCCCACCCTTGAATTTATTTTGTGGCAAAGTGAAATATTTCTCTTATCATTACCCGTGTTAATGATTACGGTAACGGAGGAGGATGCTCCGTCAAAGCATTTCTGAATTTCTTTAAGGCAATATTCGTCCAGCTCCGAAGTTTTATCGGCGCTACCCTTCTTTTCGGTTACGCTCTTTGAAATGCATCTTACGGAGCTTATATAAAGCTCCTTGCAGTCGTCTGAGCTAATTTCATCAAGAAGCATTGAGGGCAGCTTCTTTTCCGATTTGTAAATTTTGATATTATCGTTGTTATTACCTATAATAAGGAGCTTTCCGCCCTTCGTGCTTTCCCACTCCTTATTCTCCTTCCATACAGCGATACGGCGGCAGAATACGGAGAGCGCAAACATTACCGCATTCACGGTTACGAGAGCAAAGCAAAGGTAAACCGCAATTTTATAAAGATCGGATCTGTCAACGAGCATTGAAATTTCGGAGGTGTCGTATTTAAGCACCACAAGATCTATAGACGTCTTTATAGCCTTGAAAAAGGAATAAAAGAAATCCGTACCCTGATATATCATACCTATCATAAAGAGGGGGATTGCGGCAACGTAAACAATAAAGCAATTTCCTTTTTTGAATTTACTGATAAACTCCACTCTTGCCTTTCGCTCCCGCCTCTTGATCTCGTAGGCGTGCCATATAAAAATACCGGCAAGAACGGCTATGATAGCGATAGATAATGCGTTATAAACAGCCATAAAATTCTCCTTTATACGTTTTCTTAATTCAATTATAGCCCTTTGATGCCAAATTGTCAACCGACAGGCTCAATAAATAAAAAATTACATATATAACTTATTCTTTTTATTGAATATTTACACCTTATATGATATACTGTTCTTGTATGCGACCCTTAGGTAAAATTCCATTTAAGGAGGATTTTATGAAGCGCTCCAATTTATATTCATACAGTATTATGCCCCTGTTTACGGACAGGCTGGAGGAAATTTGTCAGGACATCAAGAGCCAGGTTGAAAGCGGCGTTTGCGAATGTCCCCTCTTTTCTATGACCCTTTGTCCAGAGGGCAATCCCCCCGCGGATAAGGCTCCCCTTCTTGTATCAAAATACGTTAAATTCAAAAAAAGA
>JAZQLK010000104.1:0-1704 GCA_045542635.1 Eubacteriales bacterium | reverse complement strand
GATTTCGGCTCTGATATAGTCAGCCTTTTCTTCGAATTCGGTAGCGCAAAGCTTGATGAGCTTACCGAGGGTAACCATATCGTCTTCCTTAAGACCTCTTGATGTAACTGCGGGAGTACCGATTCTTACGCCGCTTGTAACAAAGGGCTTTTCGGGATCGTTGGGGATTGCGTTCTTATTAACTGTGATATAGCACTCGTCAAGACGCTTTTCAAGCTCCTTACCCGTAATTCCGAAGGGACGGAGATCGAGAAGCATAAGATGGTTGTCCGTACCGCCGGAAACAAGGTCGAAGCCCTCGGAAAGAAGAGTATCGGCAAGAACCTTGGCGTTTTTTACGATCTGCTCCTGGTAAGCCTTGAATTCGGGAGTGAGCGCCTCGCCGAAGCATACTGCCTTAGCGGCGATGGTGTGCATAAGAGGACCGCCCTGTGTGCCGGGGAATATAGCCTTGTCAATAGCCTTGGCAAGCTCCTCGCGGCAGAGGATAAGACCGCCTCTGGGACCTCTTAAGGTTTTATGTGTGGTTGTTGTAACAACGTCGGCGTAGGGGACGGGTGAGGGATGGAGGCCTGCGGCAACAAGTCCCGCAATGTGAGCCATATCCACCATAAAGTATGCGCCAACGCTCCTTGCAACCTTGGAAATTCTTTCAAAATCTATTACTCTGGGATAAGCAGACGCGCCTGCTACGATAAGCTTGGGCTTGACCTCGTTTGCGATTCTTTCGAATTCGTCGTAGTCAATAAAGCCGTCGTCGGAAACGCCGTAAGGAACGAAATTAAAGTAGCTGCCCGACATATTAACGGGGCTGCCGTGAGTAAGGTGACCGCCGTGAGCAAGATTCATACCCATTACCGTGTCGCCGGGCTTGATGAGAGCAAAATAAACCGCCATATTAGCCTGTGCGCCGCTGTGGGGCTGAACGTTAGCGTGCTCCGCGCCAAAGAGCTTGCAGGCTCTTTCAATAGCTATTTTTTCAACCACGTCAACGCATTCGCATCCGCCGTAGTATCTCTTTGCGGGATAACCCTCCGCATACTTGTTTGTCAAGGGCGTACCCATAGCAAGCATAACTGCCTCGGATACCATATTTTCGGATGCAATAAGCTCAAGACCTCTTTTCTGTCTTGTAAGCTCGGCATTTATAGCCTTGCCAACCTCCTCGTCGCATTCGGTGATTCTCTTTATAACCTCTGATACCATAATCTGCCTCCGTAAATTTTAAACACTATACGATATATTATACAACTATATCGTAAAAAAATCAATAGTAAAAGGGAGAATAAAGAAGAAAAATCGCCATTTAAGTAAAATCCCGCTGATGGGGAAAATACGCTATTTTGAAATGAAAAACGCAAAAGGGACAAAATCCCCCGATATGTGGATGATTTTTTTAAAAAGTCGGGGGGAGTGAATAATTTTTTTAAAAACGGATTTTTCCCCAAAATAAAGGGCTTTTTTACGAAAAACAGGTCAAATTTATCCACAGGGTGTTGGAAAAAATGAAAAATACGGAAATTTTATGTTGACAAAGCCTCCGATTATGTTGTATAATAAAGCTATGAAAATATATTTCTTTATCTTAGGAGGATAAAATGTTTAACTTGAACCCACTCTTTATGGCATTTGAGCTTAACAGCTCCAATGTGGCAGCTATCACCCTTGCTGTCGTAGCGTTGATTATTATTGGAAGAATAATCT
>JAZQLK010000103.1:0-2077 GCA_045542635.1 Eubacteriales bacterium | reverse complement strand
GGCGGTTATTGTCTTCCTAAGGACACAAAACAGCTCCTTGCAAACTTTAACAATGTTCCTAACAATATTATCCGTGCGATTGTAGATGCAAATACAACCCGTAAAGATTTTATTGCAGACAGAATAATTGAAAAAAATCCTAAGATTGTGGGTATATACCGCCTTACAATGAAAGCCAATTCCGATAACTTCAGACAAAGCTCGATTCAGGGCGTAATGAAACGTATAAAGGCAAAAGGCATTGAAGTTGTTGTATATGAGCCTACCCTTAATGAGGAAAGCTTCTTTAATTCAAGGGTTATAAAAGAGCTGGAAGAATTTAAAAATATTTCAGATGTTATTATCGCAAATCGTTACAATGAGGATATTGCGGACGTTATAGACAAGGTTTATACCCGTGACCTTTACTTCCGTGATTGACAGGAGGAATAAAAAATGGCTGATTTCAAACAATATGACGGAACAAAGAAAATACTTGTTACAGGTGCAGCAGGATTTATAGGATTCCACCTTTCCAAAAGGATTCTCGATGAGGGCGGTGAGGTAATCGGCTTTGACAATCTTAACGATTACTACGAGGTTTCCCTTAAAGAAAGCCGTCTTGAAATCCTTAACAAATACGAAAAATTTACTTTTATAAAGGGCAATCTTGCAGACCGTGATGCAGTTTGGAGCATTTTTGATACATACTGCCCCGATATTATCGTAAACCTTGCGGCACAGGCAGGCGTAAGATATTCCATAGACAACCCTGATTCCTACATCGAAAGTAATATTATAGGCTTTTACAATATTTTGGAGGCCTGCCGTCATCACAAGATTGAGCATCTTATATATGCTTCAAGTTCTTCTGTTTACGGAAATCAGCAGAAAACTCCTTTTTCAACAGACGACAACGTAGACCATCCCATAAGCCTTTATGCCGCAACCAAGAAATCAAACGAGCTTATGGCATTTACATACAGCCATCTTTACAAATTCCCCACTACGGGACTTCGGTTCTTTACTGTTTACGGCCCATACGGAAGACCCGATATGGCATACTTCTCCTTTACGAAGAAGATTATGAAAGGCGAGACAATAAAGATTTTTAACAACGGGGATATGTACCGTGACTTTACATATGTTGACGATATCGTACAGGGCATTATGAATATGCTTCTTAACCCTCCCAAGCCTGACAAAAATGGCGACTGTGCAAAGGTTTATAATATCGGAAACAACAATCCAGAAAAGCTTATGTACTTTATCGAAACTCTCGAAAAAGCAATCGGCAGAGTAGCAGAAAAGGAATATCTTCCTATGCAGCCTGGTGATGTGTACCAGACCTATGCCGATGTTACAGAGCTTCAGAAGGATTTTGACTTTAAGCCCTCAACCTCAATTGAGGACGGACTTAATCGCTTTGCAAAATGGTATTTTGAGTATTACGGAGAAAATTAATGAGCCTACTTACACTTAACAATGTTTCAAAAAGCTTCGGTGAACGTGTGCTTTTTGAGAATGTGTCGTTTAACATTGAAAATAATACAAAAATGGGGTTTATCGGAACAAACGGCGTGGGTAAAACCACGCTTTTCCGCACTATTTTGGAGGAAGAGGATTACACAGGTGATATTATAAAATCCTCAGAACTTAAAATAGGCGTAATGGAGCAAACCCCGCCCTCATCGGAAAGCCTTACGGCGTATGACTATACGCTGGAGGTTTTTTCGCATTTTTTCGAGATAGAAAAGGAAATGGAAATAATCCGCCTTGCCCTTGAAAAAGGGGAGGGCGATACTACCAGACTTATAAACAGACAGGAAGCATTAAATACGGAATATATCAGGAATGACGGACTTACATTTCGTAACCGTACCCGCAGTATGCTTATGGGACTTGGCTTTCTAGAAAGTGAGCTTTATCTTCCGATGAACGCTCTTTCAGGAGGTCAGAAAACCCGTCTTTCCCTTGCAAGAACTCTTCTTTCCGAAGCTAATTTTTTACTTCTTGACGAGCCGACAAACCATCTCGATATAGATTCTGTAAGGTTTTTAGAGGATTTCCTCCGAAACTGCAACAAGTCATTTATTGT
>JAZQLK010000102.1:0-8256 GCA_045542635.1 Eubacteriales bacterium | reverse complement strand
AAATTAATATACTTTCTTGTAGAAGTCAAGAATATCCTTCTCTGTAATCTCTCTGGGGTTACCGCCTGTGCATACGTCTGCAAATGCGGCCTTGGAGAGAAGCTCAAGAGCGTCCTCGGGGATGTTGATCTCACGGAGTGTCTGGGGAATGCCGAGGTCAAGAGAAAGCTTCTTAACTGCATCAACTGCAGCCTTAGCGCCCTCTGCAACTGTCATACCTGTTGTATCAACGCCCATAGCCTTAGCGATTTCAACGTACTTAGCCTCGCAAGCGGGCATATTGTATTCCATAACGATAGGAAGAAGGAGCGCATTTGCTACGCCGTGAGCGATATCAAATCTTGCGCCGAGGGGGTGAGCCATGGAGTGAACGCATCCAAGACCAACGTTGGAGAATGCCATACCTGCAACGTACTGAGCAAGAGCCATATTCTCACGAGCTTCCATATTCTTGCCGTCGAAGGTAGCTGTACGGAGGTTCTTAGCGATGAGCTCGATAGCCTTGATCTCGAACATATCGGAAAGCTCCCAAGCGCCCTTTGTGATGTAGCCCTCGATAGCGTGTGTAAGAGCATCCATACCTGTAGCTGCTGTAAGACCCTTAGGCATAGATGCCATAAGCTCAGCATCGATGATAGCGAGAACGGGGATATCGTTAGGGTCTACGCAAACCATCTTTCTGCCGGATTCCTCGTCTGTGATAACATAGTTGATAGTAACCTCAGCTGCTGTACCTGCTGTTGTGGGAAGAGCGATGATGGGAACGCACTTGTTCTTTGTGGGAGCAACGCCCTCAAGAGATACAACGTCTGCGTACTCGGGGTTAGCGATAATGATCGCAATACCCTTGGAGGTATCGATAGCGGAGCCACCGCCGATAGCGATGATGAAGTCAGCACCGGAAACCTTATATGCTTCTACGCCGTCCTTAACGTTCTTTACTGTGGGGTTGGCCTTAAACTCTGCAAAAACCTCATAAGGGAAGTCGCCGAGAACGTCTGTAACCATCTTAGCTACGCCGAACTTGATAAGATCCTTATCAGCTACAACGAAAGCCTTCTTAAATCCTCTCTTTGCAATTTCCTCTGCAAGAACTGCTCTGGAGCCTGCGCCAAAGTAAGAGGTTTCATTAAGTATAAATCTGTTTGCCATTGGTATAATCTCCTTTAAAATTTTTATTAGTAATACTATTATAACATATACAAATTTTTCTTTCAAGGGTGTATAACAAAATTTGTACATTTTTGGTCAAATATCCAAAGGAACCGCTTCCTCCCTCGATACCACTTGTGCAGATATGCAAATAGCCTTATCGAGGCAATTGTCTATACTCCTGCCTAAAAGATATTCCGTAAGAAACGCGGCGCCGAAGCTATCCCCTGCTCCAACCGTTGATACAACAGTAACGGGCAAGGCTCTGCTATAATAAATTTTGGGGTTAAAGCTTCTGTATACGTAAGCTCCTTTTTCACCGCAGGTAAGAAGCACTAAGGCTATGTTTTCATATTTCAGGCACAGTCTGTTAAGAAGATATTCGCAGTCGGTAATTTCCGTGTGCAGGATTTCTTCTCTTATGTATTCAAGCTCAGTGTCGCTGATTTTTAAAATATTACAGCTTTCAAGAGCAAATAATACGGCTTCAAGGCTGTAATACGGAGAACGAAGATTGAGGTCGCAATATATCGCTTTTGCTATGCCGCTTTTTAAAATTTTCTCAAGGGAGTGTCTGCTTTTTTTATTTCTTATAGCAAGAGTACCGAAGGAAACGGCGTCAAAGGACTCTTTAAGAAGCTGATGCGATATTTCTATTTCGTCATAGGCGCTTTTCTTATCAAGATTGAAGGTGGGGACGCCGTTTGAATCAAGAAAAACCGTACACTTGCCCGTGGTTTTTCCTCTTATAACGCTTACGTATTCTCTTTTGATTCCAAATTTATCAAGCTCCGAAAGAGCCGCTTCTCCCAGCTTATCGTCGCCAACTGCGGATATAAGATAGGACTCCGCGCCTTGCCTTGATGCGTGGGCGGCAAAGTTAAGAGGGGCGCCTCCTATATGGCTTTTGTGGGGATATACGTCCCAGATTATTTCACCAAAGGATAGTATTTTCATACACGTGTACCGCCTTTTTACTATTTTATTTCTTTTTTGACCCAGATATAGGGGCGGTCTTCCTCATAGATAATATCCGAGCATATTTCGTAGCCGCATTTTATATAAAAATCCTTCACCTGATAACGGGAGCGGATCTTTGCTTCCTTGCAATCCGTATTTTTTAAATACGCTTCGGCGTAGTCTATTATAAGCTTGCCGATTCCCTTACCGCGAAGCTCCTTTACTACGGCTATTCTGCCGATTAAGTACACTCCGTTTTCCTCCATTTCGGATATACGGCAGGTGGCTATTGCATTTCCTCCGTCATAGAGGACAAGATGCTTTGCAAAAGCATCGGTTTCGTCCTCGCCGTCGGGGGTATTCTGCTCTCCCTCGAATACGTCGATACGTATTTTCAAGGCATCGTCGGGAAGTGTGCTGTAAATTTTAATTTCCATTTTATTTTCCGTTTCTGTATTCGTCAAGAACGTTCTTTAAAAGCTCGGGATTATCCGTCATAATACAGTCGCAGCCCATATCGATAAGTAATCTCATAGTTTCCTCATCGTTTATGGTCCAATACTGAACCGCAATATTTCTTCTGTGGGCTCTTTTGATATAGTCATTCTTTGCAAGATTAAGGGTGATTCCAACATCGTAATCAGTAGGTATCTGCAAGCATGTAAAGTCGCCTGTGTCAAAGATATTGACCTTAAGCATCTGTGTTACGATAAATACTGCCGCCGTACCCGTGGGAGCTCCTCTGTGAAGGTCGGGGTATTTTTCCTTAAGCTCCGTTTCGATTTCATCGTGGAAGGTGCCTACAACTATCTGATCCTTATACTCCGGATATCTTTCAAGAGTTTCGTAAAGGATCTTACATGCCTCATAGCCTCTTTCTCCGCTATCCTTAATTTCAACAATAAACATAAGGTCGGGATCAGACACGTAAAATTCCTCAAAAAGCTGCTCAACAGTGGCAATCTGCAAGCCCTTTGACTGTGGATCTGTTTCATCCTTATATATTCTTTCGCCGTCCTTGTTTTCGAAATAGTAGCCGAAATTGTACTGACGAAGCTCCGCAAGGGTCATATCCTTGATGTAGTGTCTGTTTGATTCATCATCACAAAGCTCTTTAACCTCCGAAAGAGAAAGATTGCCGTTTACGTTACAGGTTTCGTCTACGTAATCATCGTGGTTATATACAAGGTATCCGTCCTTTGTAAGATAAAGGTCGCTCTCGATAATTTCAACCTCGTAGGTATTTACCGCTTCTCTGAAGGCAAGCATCGTGTTTTCGGGGTTGCACTCTCCGCCGCCTCTGTGCGCGGCTATCATAGGTAGCTCTCCTTCGCCTACGATAAAGGGATTATTTTCCACGTTCTTCTTTGGAGGAATTATATTTATAACTGCAAAGAATACACACAGGGTAGCTAAAATTATTCCTATTACTCTTAAGGCTTTTCTTTTTTTACTCATTTTTCTCTCTCCTTATTGCAAGCGTTTATAAAATCCAAAAATATTTTTCTGTTATCCGTGTCGGTATCAAAAATTCTTTCCGGATGCCATTGATAGCCTCTTACGTAAGCCTTGGAGGGCAGATATACAGCCTCAATTATTCCATCCTCGGCGTACGCCATAGGTACAAGATCCTTCCCTACGTTTTTTATCGCTTGATGATGAAAGCTGTTAACCGTCATTACGTTCTTTCCTACAAGTTTGGAAAGGGGTGAGCCATCATCTATTTTCACGCTATGGGAGGGCTCAAAGCGTCCCTCATCTTGTACGTGGTTTATTTTCGACGGGTACTCGGTTGGAATATCCTGATAAAGGGTTCCCCCAAGATACACGTTAAGAAGCTGCGTTCCTCTGCATACGGCAAGAATAGGCTTATTCCTACACAGAGCTTCACCAAGAACATAAAGCTCCGTTTCATCGCGCAAGCGTTGTATTGCTCCGCAGGTGTTCTTTTTGCTTTCGCCGTAGCGGTGTGGATCAATATCCGCGCCGCCTGTTATAAAAATTCCGTCGCAAAGCTCTATAAAATCATTGTAAATGTCGGTATTTTTTACATACGGTATCAAAATTGGTATACCACCCGCATTTTCAATGGCTCTTGAATAGGCTTCCAAAAGAGATACGGAGCCGCCATCCTGTACCGATACGGTAAGTCCTATTACAGGCTTCATAGTATTACTCCTTTGTATCGGTATAGGTATATACCTCACCGCACTCTATGTACTTTGTTTCAAACACAGGGTAGGCTTTTTTCAGCTTTTCGGCAAGGAGCCTCATTCCGTCACGCTCCGAGCCTATATGTCCCATAACTATAAGGGTCTTATTAAAGCCGAGGGCGTGGGCATCCCTTGCGTATTCTCCCAGCATCCACTCGCAGGCTTCACCCGTAAGTACGATTTCTACGTCATCTCTTTGGAGTAAATCAAACACTCCCCCGGGGGTTCCGAAGCAAAGAGCAATTTTTGTGGATTTTTTATTTCTTGAGCCCGCAATTCTTACGTGGGCAATATTTAAGTCCTTTTCCATTTTTTCGGCAAGCTCCATAGCGGTTACAGGCTCGTCGCTTGTGAAAAGATAGGATGCGGAATAGGGTGTCTTTTCCGTCTTGCCCTTAAGTCCGAGATAGTGTACCTCTCCCTCGGGTATCTGGTCAACCTCTCTGTGGTGCATACGGTCGTGGTAGCGGTAAACTGTCATTCCGCTTTTTTCGATAAGCTCACGCTTCGCCTTTATCACGGGAGTTTCATTCCTTATTACCTCCATATGGTCGTAATAGGTAGGCTCGTGAACTATGAGCATATCGGCTCCCCACTCCATCGCCTTTTTTACTGTGTCAACGGTTGCAAACATAGTTATTGCGACCTTGTTAAGCTCCTTATGTGGGCTTCCCGCCTTTATGGTATCGCAGGTTATGTCGCCTGCGTATCCGCCCTCGCTTATGGCGTTAATTAAATCAATTGCTTTCATTCTGCGCCTCCAGATAAATTGAATATTCCTTTGCGTCTATATTAAATCTTTCAAAGTAGTATATATTCTCAAAATACATAGGATCGAGGCCGTACATATATTCGAATATGACTATATTTTCCTTGTCGTTGAAAATGATTTTTCTAACGTCGGGACCGTCACAGTATTTATCATCCTTGTATACAAAAAATTTATCAGCTTTTACGTATTCCTCGTAATTGGCATCGTACCAGCACTCTTTAAGCTGTCCGTCATACTGCGCCTTTAATTCGGAATAAGCGTCATCGGTCATTCTGACCTCCAAATATATTTCGGCAACACCGTCCCAAACCTTATCGTGATAGTAAGAATAGTATATAGGGGTCATATCCTCGGTTATCTCCTCGGGGAACAGCTCAGGCTTCCATCCCTCGTCGTAGGCGTTGTATACTCCATAGTTTTCCACATTGTTGGTGTAGTATATATCGTAAGAGCTCAAAGACAAAATGGACAACATAAGCAAAGGAATACCGAGAACAAAGTAGGCTACGCCGATTGCGGTTTTAATTTTATAGAATTTCTTTATAGTGAGTGAGCAAAAAACTATAATTCCAACAGAAATAAGCGTCAGCCATAATGCCGGACTACTGAACACGCTCGGCTCCTCTATTCTGAATTTCACATCGCGGGTAAAGTACAGACTCAATATGAACCCAAATGCCAATGCTCCAAGAGAGGTGATTAGTATAATTGATAAGGAGACATCCTTTGACTCTTTTTCTCTTTTTGTCTGCTTCTCCTCCCTTGTAGGCTTTCTCCATACGTTTTCCAAATGCTGTATTGCCATTTTCTCATCCTCATCGGTGGCGCTCTCATCATATACGAATATGGACATTATAGGTCCTGTATCGTTCATAAGAGTTGTATCGTCCGTATATTTCTTTTTGAAAAGACGCATAACGTAAAGGTCTCCTGCACAGCCGGAAATATGCATAGCAAATACTATGGAAAGCCCGAAGCACAGGCCGGGTAAAAAGAAAAATGTAATTACAATCAATACAATAAAAATCAGTGAAAACAGCTTATACGGAGCAGATACCGCTTTAAGGGCGGTTTTTCTGTATGTAAAGATATGCGGCACTCCGCAAAATGCGCAGGCAGGGGTTATGCCGAATGTCAGCTTCTCCCCCGTTTCTCTTTTATACTCCCACCCGTGTACAAGCTCGTGAAGGACAATGTATACTAAATAACCCAAAATCACAGGTACCCAGAACAAAAGCCCAAGGCCCAAGGTTTCATCTAAAAAGTCCATTTTGAATATCAGTAATGGAATAAGTATTGCAATAAACGGTACCAAAAATAGCACAGCGCTATAAAAAATCAATTTGCCCATATCCTTCGTGTTGTTTTTCATATCTACAACTTTTGCAAGCTTATAGCCCTTGGGCAATTCTCTTTCAAAGGTTTTTTCCATTTTGGTTCTCCTTTCTATACTACGGGTAAGAATAAAGACGATCTTGAAAGGTCAACTGTGTTATGTGCAATTTTCGTATGAGTCTGTTTACTGTACAGTCCTTTATTGTTTGTGTGGCGGACGTAGTTTGTACTGTCTGCCGAGGAAATATCTATACGGAGTCTTTCTCCTGCCTTTATCAAAAATGAATGCTCATCAAAGGTAAAATCAAGAGTAACATCCGTATTTGGCGTGTAGTCACCAAGCTGATGACAAAGGGTGGTTATATCGTCACGGAGTCCGTAATCTCCCTCCGGTTTTTCTATGCTGACACGCACGTAGAAGCAGGTATCGTAGCAATCGGAGGAAACAACAAGATTTGCCTTCATTTTCCCTTGAACAACCGTATCGGTATCGAAGGGAGACGTGTACACAGAAATTACGTCATTGCAAAAGCCTGCCCTTGGCTGATATCGGGCTCCGCCGAAATTACAGGAAAGACCGCCGTTGAATTTCGGTGAGCGTTTCGGATCGTATTTATAAGTAATTCTTTCGTTTCCCAAGGGAAGGGTTACTTGCTTACTTGATTTATAAAACTCATCGGTATGCCACTCGTTTTCAAAAATCGTGAAGTAGGTTACCTTGCCGCGCTCAAAGCTTGACATATTGCCTTTTCTTATGCTATCGAACCAGTCAATGGGGTAATTTGTACCGAATTTTTCCTTACGTTTGCCATTTTTGAATACAATTGCGTCATTATTATAACTGTCGCTATGGTCATATGGCGACACCACCAACGCAGAAATATTACGGGATTTTTCATCCATATTATTCCACATATCAAAGATACCGCCCGTATAAATATCATAAAAGCCCGTTATGTAAAGCACGGGAAAATCCAGACTATCGGTAGCTCCTCTTGTATCGCTTCCTCCTGCGTGGGTCTGCCAGAAGGGGTCCGTAATCTTCGGAGATTTAAGCATACCGTCAAAATCAGACACGTCCTCGCCAAAAACACTTTTTGTGAAGTCGCAAAGAGGCAGCATATCAAAGGAATCTTTCGTGTATTTTTTCTCAATTTTTGACTTTGCCTTATACATACTTACATACCAGCTTGGCTGAAGCTCCTTTTTCAGAACTCCGTTTCGATAGCAAAGATTATATCTTTCCGTATCCTGTACGCCAAATATAGCTCCCTTTATATCGCTTCCGTAAGGATTTGCACAATAGTGAACCGACGTCAGATAGCTTGTACCCATAAGGTAAAGCTCCCCATTGTAAAAATCCTGCTCTCGTATCCAGTTATAAAGGTTATTTGAGTCAACGCCCTCGTTTACGTAAGGAATGCAGTCACCGTTGCTTTTTCCACGTCCTCGACAATGCTGAACTACCATAGCGTAGCCTCGGCCAAGCCACTCCAAGGTTTCTCCCTTGCAAAGGTCTAAAATAAAATCCTCACTCTTATCTTCAAGCCAGTCAACGTAAGGAGTCCTTACCACAACCGTTGGGAATTTACCGCCCTTATTCGGCAACATAATTACCGTAAAAAGCGACACTCCCTCGGAGATAATGTATTTATGATAGGCAAAATGCTCCATATTTCCTCCTTTAGGCAAACACCTCGGCTGCGGCAGTAATTTCCAATATGCCGTAATATGCGATGTCGCCGACACGGACATCTGCAAATACGTTTTTAAGCTGATTTAACATCAAATACAACCGTAGAATCGGTTTGCAACGAATATATC
>JAZQLK010000101.1:0-5215 GCA_045542635.1 Eubacteriales bacterium | reverse complement strand
CCCAGAGAAGTCTTGAAAATTTTCCCATCGGTACTGAAAAAATGCCACGTGAAATTATAAACGCCTTTGGAATACTCAAGCTTGCCTGCGCAAGGGTAAACAGAGCTTTAAAGCCCGAAAAAATGACCGAGGAAAAGCTTGACGCCATTGAAAGGGTATGTAAGGAAATAACTGACGGAGATTTAAGCTCCCACTTCCCCTTGGCGGTATGGCAAACGGGAAGCGGCACTCAGAGTAATATGAACGTAAACGAGGTTATTGCAAACCGCGGTAATCTTATTATGGGGAAAAAGCTTCTCCACCCCAACGATGACGTAAATATGTCCCAGTCCTCAAACGATACCTTCCCTGCCGCCATGCATATTTCCGCGGTTAAGGAAACCGTTTGCAAGCTTATCCCCGCTGTAAAAGTTCTTATAAACGAATTTATCCGCCTCGAAGAAGAAAATATGGGTATTGTAAAAAGCGGAAGAACACATTTGGAGGATGCAACCCCCATTACCTTCTCACAGGAAATAAGCGGTTGGCGCTCCTCCCTTGAAAAGGATATTGAGATGATTGAAGCATCCCTCAAGCCCCTTTCCGCCCTCGCCCTCGGCGCCACGGCGGTTGGCACGGGACTTAACGCACCAAAGGGCTTTGATACCGCAGTTGCAAGGGAGATATCAAAAATCACGGGACTTCCCTTTATTACCGCGGAAAACAAATTCCACGCCCTGACATCAAAGGATGAGCTTGTGTTCGGTCACGGAGCCTTAAAGGCTCTCGCCTGTGATCTTATGAAGATCGCAAACGATATAAGATGGCTTGCAAGCGGTCCCCGTCTTGGTCTCGGCGAAATAACCATTCCCGAAAACGAGCCCGGCTCATCAATTATGCCCGGCAAGGTTAATCCCACCCAGTGTGAGGCGGTAACTATGGTTGCGGTACAGGTTATGGCAAACGATACTGCCATAGGCATAAGCGCATCCCAGGGTAATTTTGAGCTGAACGTATTTATGCCCGTATGTATATATAATTACCTCCAATCCGTAAGGCTTCTTTCCGACGTATGTCTTTCCTTTACGAAAAACTGCGTTTCCGGAATCAAGGCTAACCGTGAAAAAATGAAGGCAAACCTTAACAATTCCTTAATGCTTGTAACCGCCCTTTCCCCTTATATCGGCTACGAAAGCTGTGCCAAGGTGGTTCACAAGGCTCACAAGGAGGGCTTGACTCTTAAGGACGCCTGCGTTTCTCTCGGATACCTTACTGAAGAAAAATTTGATGAATATTTTCATCCCGAAAGGATGGTTTAAAATGAACGTAAGAGAAGAATCCTTAAAAAAGCATTACGAATGGAACGGAAAAATAGAGGTCGTTTCCAGAGTAAAGGTCGAGAGCAGACAGGACCTTTCCTTGGCTTATACCCCCGGTGTTGCAGAGCCCTGCCTTGCCATAAAGGATAACCCCGAAAAATCCTACGAGCTGACCCGTCGTTCAAACCTCGTGGCGGTGATTACCGACGGAACCGCGGTTCTCGGACTTGGTGATATAGGTCCCGAAGCGGGAATGCCCGTTATGGAGGGTAAATGCGCCCTTTTCAAAGAATTTGCGGACGTTGACGCATTTCCCTTATGTATAAAATCAAAGGACGTGTCCGAAATCGTAAACACCATTCGCCTGATTTCCGGCTCCTTCGGAGGAATAAATTTAGAGGATATCAGCGCGCCAAGATGCTTTGAAATTGAAAATAGACTCAAGGAGGTGTGCGATATCCCCGTATTCCACGATGATCAGCACGGTACTGCTATCGTGGTCGCCGCCGCCCTTCTAAATGCCCTTAAGGTGGTAAAAAAGGACATTTCAGAAATCCGAGTTGTTATAAACGGCGCAGGCAGCGCAGGTATTGCCATAGGTAAGCACCTACTTAATATCGGAGTTAAAAATCTTACGATGGTTGACCGCTTCGGTATTATTTGCCGCGGCGATCCTCAGCTTAACGAGGCGCAAAGGGAAATATCGGAAATGACGAATAAGGAGCTTTTAGTCGGTACACTTGCGGATGCGATGAAGGGCGCAGACGTCTTTATCGGCGTAAGCGCACCCAATATTGTGTCCCCCGAAATGATAAGATCCATGGCAAAGGACGCAATTGTATTCCCTATGGCAAATCCAACCCCCGAAATAATGCCCGACCTTGCCAAGGAGGCAGGAGCAAGAATAGTCGGAACGGGACGCTCCGACTTCCCCAATCAGATAAACAACGTTCTTGCATTTCCGGGTATATTCAGAGGCGCTCTTGATTGCCGAGCCTCCTGTATAAACGAGGAAATGAAGGTTGCAACCTCCTACGCTTTGGCATCCCTCATTCCCGAAAACGAGCTGAACGAGGAAAACATAATTGCTCCCGCCCTTGATAAACGAGTATCAAGAGCCGTTGCGGATGCGGTAATAGAGGCAGCCTATAAAACGGGAGTTGCAAGAAAATAAGCAATATCCAAAACGAATCAAAGCAAAGGCGACCTGCAGTAAAGCAGGTCGCCTTTATGTTGTTATTATTTTAATGCTTTTTCTTTAAGGCGAACCAAACGAGAACAATTGCGCTATTGGTAAAGAAGGCTATAAAGAGTCCATCTCCGCCTCCGCAGCCTCCTGTCTCAGAGGTGATGTCGGTTCTTTCAAGACCGCAGCTCTGACAGGTATAGAGTGTTTCTCCCTTCTGACTTCTTGAAGGCTTCTTGATTACCTGACCCTCATCCCAATCGTGTTCGATATCTCTTCTTGCTCCGCATTCGTTACATATCTTGTCGCAATCGTTATCGTACCAGTGATTTGAACGGCCTATATCGTTATTGCAGACTGTACATTTCTTGTAATGCTCCGTAGCGTCGTAAACGAAGTCCGTAAGATTGTGTCTTTGTCTTTGCGCCTTTTGGAGATGGCACATTGTACATTCCTTCCAATGGAACAAGCCGTCGCAGTACCATTCCTCACTATAGGTGTGTGGTATCGTTGAGCCGTAGCCCTTACCGCAGATCTCGCAAACAGCCAGCTCCTTACAGGTTGCTTCTCCGCCGGAGTGTCCGGGAACGTTTCTCGTAGCGCCGCAATTGTTACAGGATGCATCGCAGGGATCATCAAACTTGTGACCCTCCACGTCACGTACAAATCCACAGTTGTTACAAATGGAGTCGCAGCCGTTATCGTAGCTATGGTCAGCAACCTCTCTTGTAGCACCGCAAAGGTTACATTCCGTATCGCATTTGTGATCGTAAGCGTGAAGCTTGGAGCTTTCTCTAAGCTGACCGCACTCGTTACAGTCCTTGTCGCACACATCATCGTAAACGTGAGCAATTCTTGTATATCCGCATCCGTCACAGGTTGCATCACAAGGTCCGTCATAAGTATGTGAAACTGCTCTTTCAAATCCGCAATCGTTACAGATAGCGTCGTGTACGTCGTCATAAACGTGGTCAACTCTCGTTCTGAAGGTTACGTCGCAGCCAAACTGACGGGCAAGCCAATCCGCTCTTGCAGAAATGTGAGTTCGCATATTGCCTATTACCGTTGTCGCGTTATCATCTATTCCGTCGGAATAAAGCACGTACGTGGGGAAAGCCCACTCGCTCTCGGGTATCTGAGGACGGTTGAACCATCCCTTGTCCGCCTTATAAACGTCATAGTGAGCGCCTGTAAAGCTCGAATAGGTTGCCTTCGGCCATTGATCCTTGGTGTTAAGGAAGTTTCTTATTCTGTCCATAGCCATTGACGAGCCGATATACTCTATCTGCTGATCAAGGAAGCCGCCTGCGTCTATCACGTCGTATATCATATCATAAAAGTCTTCATACTTTTCGGAAACCACCGCCATAAAATCCTCGTGCTTTGTAAGAGCATTCCAAGGAGTTCTGGTCGCCGCCCACATATTATCCGTTAAATGAGCGTTTCCTCTTACGATATTTGCAAGGGAGTTATCACAGTCCCAAAGGGGACCCTTAACAATCTTTGAGGGTACACCGTCCTTGTCCGCATCCTTGTGGAAATATACGCTGTTTGAGCCTGCATCGTAGGTTCTGCCAAACTCACACATAATATATCCGTAGGCAAAGGACTCAACGTCCATATATTCGCTGTAATGTCTGCCAAGCCTATTCTTACCGTCAGCGGAGGTAAATGCCTCCTCCATCTCTGAAAACATTCCCGCAATATATTCCATTTGCTCCTTTGAGCAATATTCGGGAGATTTTATTACGTAATGGTTACCGGAGTCGGTTATAAAATAGCATTCATCCATATTGGCGCGGTTGCCCTTATTTGTATTGTCAAGCTCAATAAGATATCCGCCCGTAATATCCTCGGGAGTGATTACCGTATTATAATATTTATACTCCGTTATGTAGGTGTTGGTTATTATATCGCCCTTTGTTACAACGGTTGTGCCAAGTCTTCCGTAATCGGAGCCCATAAGCTCTTCAATCTCCTTTTCAAGGTCACGGATATTTACTCTCTTTTCCTGAATCTGAACCTTTTCGCAAAGAAGGTATACGCCCTCGTAGTATCCGTCAACGTAAACGTCAACGCTTGTAAAGGATGAGGCGTTCATTCCAAGCTGAGCCGCAAGCTCAAACATTGTTGCGTTTCTTAAATAGGACTGGTCAAGATAGTTTGCAAGAAGGATCCAGGTCTTAGCCTTTCCCATTCCGAAAAGGTTGTGCTTCTCGCTGAATTTGATCTGATAAGGCTTCTTATATGAGTCGGGAGTGGTGTTACCGCGTACCTTGGATTCCGTTACCGTAAGAGCGGTATCCTGATACTCAAAGCTTCCGTCCTTATTAACAATGGAAACCTTGGTAAAGTTATCCTTCTGTTGCTTTATCTTGAAATTATCAATTCCGATGGACGTATTTATATACACGGCGGAAAGTGAATCCGCCTTATAAAATGTATACGCTTTTTCTTCTCCGCCGGATTCGAAGGTCACAACGTAGCATTCGTTATGATACTTATCGGTGGTTTTGAAGGAAGTCAGGTCTATGGTATCTCCGTCGTTAAGCTCTATGCCGTCACCGTAGGTTACGTTTTCCGTTCCTCCCACAAATCTGATTTTTACCGACGTAATATCGGAGCTCGAGGGCAAATAAAAGTTATCGTAGATGCTTATAAGCTCCTGACCCGTGCTAAGCTCAACCGTTACGTCAACGGATGCTGCAAAGGCAACCGTTACAAGAACGGA
>JAZQLK010000100.1:0-3035 GCA_045542635.1 Eubacteriales bacterium | reverse complement strand
TGTGTCGATCTTAAGATTTTTTGAAAGAGCGGAGCCAAGCATCTTGGAATACGCTTCCTTGCCCGTCCATATTTTGTAGAAGGCGAGGGGGGAGTAATTTTCTCTTTCAAGTAAGGCAATCTCATTTTCGACAAAGTATCTTTTTGCAAAATTTTTGATATCGTTGTCGTTTTTTTCTGTCAATTTTTCAATATCTATGCCGACAGGAGTGTCTGAAACCGCGCAAACAACACGTCCCTTGGAGTGGGAAATGTTGAAATATACGCCCTCCTTGTCGATATAGGGCTTACCGTAATCGTTAAGCATAAAATGGGGTTCATCCGCGCCGAAATATCTTTTGATCATATCCTTGCAGAGGTTAAGACCCGCAATATGCTCCCTTTCCTTTTTTTCTCTTGGAGTATCACTTTCCAAAAAAACCACATCCACGTGTTCGATTTTTAACATAATTGCCCTCCCTTAACAGTATTTATATACATATTTTACCATATTTTTCTCGTAAAATCAATTTTTTCTTGCAAAACCGTAAAAAAAATGATAAAATAATATTGGAGCCACGGTGTGGCGTACAAATACTTTTATGGAGGATCTGATATGTCCAAGAATGTAATCGTAACTATTGCACGTCAGTTTGGTAGCGGAGGAAGAGAAATCGGAGAGATGGTCGCAAGGGACCTCGGCTTTGAATACCACGATAAAACACTTATCAGTATGGCTGCGGAAAAATCCGGTCTCAGCCCCGAAATACTTAAAAATACAGATGAAAAGGCAACACCCAGCTTTCTTTATTCAATAGCTATGGGCGGAATGGGTATGGTGCCCTTCTCCCACGGTATGCCCTATGACACACCCATTAACGACAGGCTTTTCGTTTTGCAGTCCGGTATTATCGAGGAGCTTGCAAAATCCAAGTCCTGCGTGTTTATAGGCAGATGCGCCGATTACGTGTTAAGGAATTTTAATAATGTAGTCCGCGTATTTATCTATGCCGATCTTGATAAGAGAGCGGAGGAGGTTGCTTACCGTAATAATATCACAAAAAGCGAGGCAAGAACACTTGCAGTAAAGCTTGATAAAAAGCGTTCCAATTACTACGGCTACTATACCTCAAAGAAATGGGGCAGAAGCGAAAACTACGACCTTATGATAGATACCACCAAGATCGGTAAAGAGGGCGCTGCCAAGATTATTGAGGAATTTGTAAAAATTATTCAGAACAGAGTAGAATTCTGATAACGAAAGAGGAAACGAAAATGGACGATCGCAATATTTACTTTACAGACGATGACGGCAACGTGGTGGAATGTGAAATTATTTTTACCTATCATTCCGACGACCTTGACAAGGATTATGTGATTTTTAGGGATAAAAGCACAAACGAAATTGCCGCAGGCGTTTACGTGGAATACGAGAACGGCGAGGGTGACATACTTCCCGTCGAGTCCGATGCCGAGTGGGAAATGCTTGAGGAGCTTCTTGATGAGTATGCGGAGGAGCATCCCGAGCTTCAATAACTCGCCTATTTCGCTAAACTCCGATAAAATGTAAGTAAAAAGGGCTGTCACAAGACAGCCCTTTAATATTTTTGAAAATCAGATTAAGCGTTAGCGTTCAAAAATTCAACAACGTCGCCAACAGTGATAAACTTGTGCATATCGTTTTCGTCAAACTCTACGCCGAATGTGTCCTCGCAAAGAAGAACGAGGTCTGCAAGCTCGAGGGAGTTGATACCAAGGTCGTTAGCAAGCTCTGCTTCCATAGTGATTGCATCTGCGTCGATAGAAAGCTCTTCAATAAGAATGTTCTTTAATTTCTCAAACATGATAAAATCCTCCAAAAATTTAATAATAGTCAAAGTTAGTCGCCTAAATAATTATAATGGTTTTTAAAATACTTGTCAATAGGATATTGTGCAGAAAAAAATAATGGGTAATTTGTGAAAAATTGGCAATTATGCACAAAAATATGGGTTTTTAGGTATCTAGTCAACAAATATCACCCTTTTTTGTCCGTCTTGATGGCCGCCAAGGGATTGGCGTTTACCGCATCCTCCATACCCTTATTTGATACGTGGGTGTAGATCTGAGTAGTATTAAGCTGCTCGTGACCCAAAATTTCCTTAAGCACGCGGACGTCAACCTTTCCCGTCTGATACATAAGAGTTGCCGCCGTATGACGGAGCTTATGGGTGGAAAAATGCTTGTA
The DNA here is from genome assembly GCA_045542635.1 of Eubacteriales bacterium. Taxonomy (GTDB): domain Bacteria; phylum Bacillota; class Clostridia; order Oscillospirales; family CAG-272; genus RGIG2000. Next base: position 830 of record JAZQLK010000100.1, on the reverse strand, counting down.
TTCCAGTCCTGCCGCCGCAAGATATTTGTAAACGAGCCATTGAACGGTTTTATTGCTTATTCTTTTGTATTGCTTGCTTATAAACAGAGCGGGTACGTTTACCGCCTTGTATTTTTCACTCAATCTTATTTCAAGATATCTTGAAAGGGCGCTTTTACAGGCATCGTTCAGGTAAACTATCCTTTCCTTGGCTCCCTTACCGAGAACGCGGAGAGAGCGCATATCCTTGTCCATATCGTTAAGATTTATTCCGCAAAGCTCGGAAAGACGCATTCCGCAATTCAGAAACAGCGTTATAATTGCGTAATCCCTCTCCCTTGTTTTTGACGTTTTATCGTTTTCAACGGCGGAAAGCAGGCTTAAGCTTTCCTCAACGGAAAGAAACTTCGGAAGAGTTTGCTTTTTCTTCGGAGATTCTATATCGATAGCGGGATTTTTCTCCATAAGATGGCGCTTGGTGCAAACGTATTTGTAAAACGCCTTGATAGCCGAAAGCTTTCTTGACCTTGCGCAGGATTTGTTTCCTCTGTCGTTTGATACGTACATAAAGAAATTATATATTTCGCTTGTGGTAACGGAAAATAAAAAATCGTTTGAAAGAGTCGAAATATCTATTTCATTAAAAGCGTCCCCGAGGGGGTCGATGCCGTTTCTTACCGCGTATATGTATTTAAAGAAAAGACGGAGGTCGGAAAGATACTCGTCAACGGTCTTTGGAGACTGTACCTGGATGGTCAGCTTGTATGAGGCAAAATCCCGTACGAGGGGGGGCATAATATTCACGTTAAAGCTTTTTCCCAACTTATATCCTCCTTTAATATATTTTTACT
>JAZQLK010000099.1:0-1660 GCA_045542635.1 Eubacteriales bacterium | reverse complement strand
CGGCATAGCTGTCACCCTTTTTGAAGAGTGATAAAAATTCATCTCTGTTTGACGCCGAAATAATATCCTTTATGTAAATTGATGAAGCGTTATCCGTAATTCCGATCTGCATTGAGATCTGCGCGCCGCGTTTAATGGGCTTTTCTGTAATTTCAAATACTGTTCCGAGTATACATACTCCGTGCATTCCCGCATCAAGCTTGGATATAGGTACTATATTTTCAATTTCAAAGGGAGCGCCCGTTACGTATTCCGCATTTGTTATATCAAAGGTAGCGGCACCGCATTTTACCAAGCCGCCGTTTATTTCTACCTTTTCCTGACCTTCGCCAAAGGACATAGATTTTTTAAATTCAGCCCTCATTTCCTTCAATGAGGCTTCTTTTTCTTCCTTGGCGGATTTTGCATTGACCTTTTTCTGCTGCTCCAAAGCCTTTTTAAGAGTATTTATCTTGTCACGCTCAAATAAAGAACGAGCCTTTTCGTAATCCTCTCTCTGCTTTATTTCAACCGGAATTTTTAAATTAAATTGGTCAAAAATTATACCTGAAATTATCTTATTGGTTTCACCGGTCTGTAAAAGGTCGATGCCGCCGTTTATAAAAGGCAGCTTGATTACGATTTTATCAAAGGAAAAGTCAATTGAATAATCATAAAAGAATCCGTCGCTTACTGCTCCGCTCTTATAAGATTCCGCAATAATATCCTCTATACAGTCAGCAGAAAAAAGCGATGAGGGGTAGCACGGCGTTATATTCAATTTATTTAAGGCGTAAGCCTTCATAACCTCGCTGATGAAGCTATCGAGCTTGTCCTTTCTGACTATTTCGGAAAACTTAACCCTAATATCCATATAGCGAAGCTCCTTATCAACTCTTGTTGAAAGCACCTCACCGTCCTTCATCATAGACAAAAATCTGTCCTCGGGCTTATATTTTGGAAATCTCTCAATTAAATTCATTTTATATCCTTATTTTTGATCTCTTATATTTTCAAGCTCGGAAATAAGCGTTTCTATTACCTCATTTTCGGGAATTTTTCTTATAATTTCTCCGTTTTTGAATAAAACCGCTTCTCCCTTACCTCCTGCAATACCGATATCACATTCTCTTGCTTCACCCGGACCGTTAACTACGCATCCCATCAATGCGACCTTAATGTTTTTTCCCTTGGTATCAAAGTCATATATTGCTTTTTTAAAGCGGTCGGAAAGCTCGATTAAATTGATTTTCGTTCTTCCGCAGGTGGGACAGGATACGATCTTTATTCCACCCTTGGAATAGAACCCAAGTGATGAAAGAAGCTCCTTACCCGCTCTGATTTCTTCAAGGGGATCTGCAGTTAAGGAAACCCTTATGGTATCGCCTATACCGTCGCACAAAAGGGAGCCTATACCGATACTGCTCTTTACAAGTCCGCTATACGAATCTCCCGCCTCGGTAACACCTAAATGAATAGGATAATTACTGCTTTTTGCTAAAATTCTATTGGTTTTTATCATACTCTGCACGTCAGAGGATTTTACTGAAATTACAATATCGTCAAATCCGAATTTTTCAAGAAGCTCTGCGTGATAAAATGCGCTTTCAGCTAAAGCTTCGGGAGTCGGAGAGCCGTATTTTCTTAAAATATGCTTTTCAAGAGAGCCGCTGTTAACTCC
>JAZQLK010000098.1:0-4586 GCA_045542635.1 Eubacteriales bacterium | reverse complement strand
AAAAGGGAAAAAACTTTTTTATTTAAAGGTAGCTCCTTGCAAACGGAGAAAATCTGAAAATGAACGCATATTCCTCCAAACCCTACTGTAAAGCCCGTAAAAAAGGCTTTTATATAAATATTCGAAAATTCAAGACATTTGAATGCGCCGTTACAAAATTCCATTAAGGGATATATTGTAATGTTAATGGGAGAGGGAAGAAGAATAGATGCTATATCGCATATAAGTGAGAACGCTATAACGTATGAAGATATTGTAATAACCGAGGATGCGGCGCTACATACCGAGCCTGTGAAGGCATCTATTACACTTTTTTTACAAGGTGCGTAATATGTGCTTGTATCAATTGCTTTTGGCAAAAATAGAGCTCCTAACAAAGCAGAAACAAGTAATTGAGAAACATAAATATATATTCCGAATAATAGGCTTTTCCAAATTAAAATTCCTACGCAGGATATAACAAATCCCAGTCCTGCATTGGAGGAGAGTATAACCGCGCTTGTAAATTCGTTTTTATTTACGTTGCTTTTTTCCGTAATATCACATATGCATTTAGCGCCTGTCACATAGCCCGAAAGAGAGCCTGAAACAACTGACGGAGCATATATTTTACAAACGCCTAATTTATTTAACAGCTTTAATATACGATGTGAAAAAATTGAATCAAGTATTCCTGCATTTACAATAAATGATGAAAGCAAAATAAAGGGAAACACCGATGGAATAAGGGTTTTTCCGCAAAATTGTATGGAATTTATTATACTGTCTTTTATATATTTTGCATTTGTAAAAAATAAAACATATATAATTATGACAATAAAAACAGGTACAAGCCTTTTAATTTTCAAGAGTTATTATTACACTCCGATTTTCATAAACATTCCTAATAGAATATATGTTTTACGGAGTTAATAAAATGATTAAAAAATCACTTGGAGAGATGATTTCCGACAGGTTTGATATTCCGCTTAACGGAATATCCGCTGTACCTAACGCCCAGCTTATAGGTAACACTCAATTAAGCATAGACGGATGTGTTGGAATAAAAAAATATAAGGACGATGAAATTATCATAAGATGCAAATCCTTTATACTTTTTATTACCGGCTCATCTCTTTCAATGATGACATTTTCACAAGGCAGAGTAAGCATACGCGGCTACATAAAATCCTATACAGTCGAAAAGGTTTCTCGTAATGAAAAAAATTGATTTCGGAAAATTTAAGGTTATAATTGAAAAAGCATACATATCGAAAGCCCTTAATGCTATTCTTATAAGCTCTCTTGTATACGATAAAATTGAATTCGGTAAAAATGAGGAGCTTATACTTACCGCCCACGCATCGTTAAAGGAGAAATACAGAAGCGTTTTTTCTGAAAACGGTATTGTTGCGGTTTTTACGGAAAATACGGGAATTCTTACCGTATTTCAAAGATATTCAAAAAGGTGGGGGCTTTTTCTCGGTATAATTCTTTTATTTATACTTGTCCATTTATCATCAAAAATAGTCTGGAAAATAAATATTGAGGGTAATTATACGGTTACGGATAGCGAAATTGAAGCTATTCTTAACGATAGCGGACTTTACTTAGGCGCATTTATCCCTGATATAAATTATGACAGACTCCACAACAGATTTTTAATGAGTACAGATAAAATATCATGGATTTCGGTAAACATTGACGGTAACGTGGCAAACGTGGTTGTAAATGAACGATTGAAGGCGGAGGAGCCGGAGGAAAAAAGCTATACAAACGTAATAGCAGCCTCTGACGGACAAATAGCCCTTGTTACCGTATATGACGGAATAAAAACCGTAAATATCTCTGACGTTGTTAAAAAGGGAGATATTTTGATATCCGGTGTTATGGATTCTTCATCCCAAGGCGTACGCTACGTTCACGCCGATGGTATTGTAAAAGCGTACGTTAAGAAGAATATTTCGGTGAAAATTCCAATGAAGCAAGAAATAAAGGTGTATACAGGAAATACGTACACAGACAGAGATATAAAAATCTTTACAAAATATATAAATATTTTAAAAAAATATAGAAATTCATACTTACTTTGTGATAGAATAGAAACAAAGGAAAATTTAACGCTTTTCGGCTCTTGCACCTTACCCATAACAGTTCGTAATACAAGATATTTTGAATACGGATACGAAAGTATTACTTACACCCAAAAAGAGGCTAAGGATCTGGCTATGGCGGAGCTAAAGATCAAAATGGATTCCGCATTATCGGATGCAGAGTTGATTTCGAAAAGGGTAAACCACTATTGCGATTTTGAATACTATTACGTAGAGTGCGAGCTTTACTGTATTGAGGATATAGCGGAATTGGTGGAATTTAAAGTAACAGAGGAATAAAGGCATATGGCAGAGAAAACCTTTAATACGTCGTCACCCAGCGCCACAAGCGCCATATTCGGTACCTTTGATATAAACGTAACTGCAATTGAGCGCGCTTTTAACGTCAAGATTGTAAACAGACCGTCAAATAACGATATTGGCGACTGTGTAACCGTCAGCGGTGATGAGGAAAACGTAAAAAACGCTTATGAGGTGCTTATGTACCTTAATAAAATGGCTTCGATGAATAATATCATAACCGAGCAAAGCGTGGATTACGCCATATCTATGGTTACGGAAAAACGAACAAGCGACTTGAACGAGCTTGACGACGATTGCTTTTTTGTAAGCGCAAAGGGAAGACCTATCAAGGCTAAAACTGTAGGACAGAAAAGATATATAGACTCAATTAAGAAAAACACCGTAACTGTAGGTATAGGTCCTGCAGGTACGGGTAAAACCTTTTTAGCGGTTGCAATGGCTGTTAAAGCCCTTCGCGATAAGGAGGTTAACAGGATAATTCTTACAAGACCTGCCGTTGAAGCGGGAGAAAGGCTTGGATTTCTTCCCGGAGACCTTCAAAGTAAAATAGATCCATACCTTCGACCATTGTATGATGCGTTATATGAAATGCTCGGTATGGAAAATTGCGCAAAGTATATTGAGAAAATGGTTATCGAAATAGCCCCCCTCGCTTATATGAGAGGAAGAACCCTTGACGATTCATTTATAATTCTTGATGAGGCTCAGAACACAACTCCCGAGCAAATGAAAATGTTCCTTACAAGACTTGGCGTAGGATCGAAAATAGTTGTTACGGGCGATTTAACACAGACAGATCTACCCGATGGCAAGAAAAGCGGCCTTGCTGAGGCAGTGAAGATCCTAAAGGATATAGAAGGTATTTCGATACATTCCTTCAGCGAAAAGGACGTTGTAAGGCATAAGCTTGTACAAAGAATTATCCTTGCGTACGATAAGTATGAAAAAGAAAGAGCGGAAAGACAAAAGGAACGCTATGATAAAAATCATAATATGAAAAGAGGAAACCAAAAATGAGATTAAACACTTATATTAAGGATGAACAGGATATTTATGAGGTAAGAGTCGCTATGAAGGCGATTGTCAGAAAGGCGGTTTTTAATACTCTTGTTTACGAGGGCTTTGATAAAAACTGCGAGGTTTCCGTAACCTTTGTGGACAATGAAGAAATCAAGAGACTTAATAAGGAATACAGAGGAAAAAACAAGGAAACAGACGTGCTTTCTTTCCCTATGTTCGATGACTTTTCAAGCGTGGATATGGGCGGAGAGGATATTCCCTTGGGTGATATTGTGATATCTCTTGAAAAAGCTGCAAGACAGGGATACGATATCGGACACAGTTTATATCACGAGGTTGCGTTCCTTTGCGTTCATTCAACCTTGCATTTACTTGGATATGACCACGAAACCTCAAAAGAGGATGAAAAGGAAATGTTCAGAAAACAGAAAGAAATAATGGAGATAATGGGTTACTGATGAGAAAGACAGCATTTATAGCAATTGTAGGCAGACCTAACGTAGGCAAATCAACATTACTCAATGCAATTCTTGGCGAAAAGGTTGCAATCGTATCATCGAAGCCTCAGACCACAAGATACAAAATAACAGCCATTCTTACAAAGGGTGAGAACCAGTTCGTATTTCTTGACACTCCGGGATTTCAGAGACCGAGAACAAAGCTTGGAGATTATATGCTTAAGGCATCAAGCAGCTCTATTGGCTCATCCGACGCGGCGATCATTATGGCGGATGCTTTTCACGCACCGGGAGATATTGAAAAGAATATAATCGAGCAGGTAGTGGCAAATAAAATTCCCGCTATCCTCGTTCTTAATAAAACCGATATGTCAAATCCCGTTAAGCTTGCGGAAACAATCGCGCAGTATGATGAGATATATAAATTTGATGCCGTTATTCCCACTTGCGCATCAAAGGGACAGGGAATAGATATAGTTCTTAAGGAATGTGAAAAGTTCCTTTCGGACAGCGAATGGTTTTTCCCCGACGATATGATAACTGACCAGCCCGAAAGAATGATTGCGGCAGAGGCGATAAGAGAAAAGATTTTAAGAACCTTGAATGACGAAATTCCTCACGGCACCGCCGTATCCATTGAGGAATTCAAGGATGAGGGTAAAATTTTAAGAATAAGAGCAGATATTTACTGTGAAAAGGCTTCGCACAAGGG
>JAZQLK010000097.1:0-10690 GCA_045542635.1 Eubacteriales bacterium | reverse complement strand
GGTTTGCGTATACGGCAAGGAGAAGATATACGGTATAGTGTCCTCCGTTCCTCCCCATCTTAAAAAGAGCGGAAAGGGATCCGTACCAAAGATAGAGGAGCTTTATATAGATACGGGATACTCCGAGGAAGCTCTTAAGGAGCTGGTAAGAGTAGGCGACCCTGTTATATTCGAGGGGGACTTTACGGAGCTTAAAAACAATTTTGTGTCCGCAAAGCACCTTGACGATAAGGCTTGCCTTTGCGCCTGCCTTGATGCGTTAAGAAAGATTGAGAAGGAAAGGCTTTGCTACGATCTTTATATAACCGTATCCGCTCAGGAGGAAACGGGAAAGTGCGGCGCGGCGCTTTGCGCTTATGCCGTTAAGCCGGATTTTGCCATCATCACCGACGTTAATTTCGGAGCTATCGACAAGGATAACGAATATGAAACCGTAAAATGCGGCTCAGGTGTGGCAATAGACATTTCATCCCTTGTTGACAGAAGGCTTACAAGGGGCGTAATCAAGCATCTTACTGAAAAAAATATTCCGTATCAGAGAATATGTGAGCCAAGCTACACCTACACAAATAACGATTTGATATCCGTAACGGGAACAGGAGTGCCAACGCTTCTTCTGAGCGTTCCGCTTCGTTCAATGCACACCCCCGTGGAAACCGTTTGTCTTGACGACATCAAATCTCTTGCAGACGTTCTTTGCGAGCTTGCGTATACGGATCTGGAGGCTATACGAGGATGAAGGAAATACTTAAAAAATTAAGCGAAGCCTTTGGTCCCAGCGGATACGAGGACGGGGTCAAGGCTATTATCAAGGATTATATAGGTACCGCTCTGCCGAAGGGCTGCGAGGTTATGGAGGACAGGGTAGGAAACCTGTATTTCCACGTGGCAAAAGAGGACAAGCCGAGGCTTATGATAAACGCCCATATGGACGAGGTAGGCTTTATGGTAACGGGAATTACAGACACAGGGTACTTAAAATTCGGTTGCGTAGGCGGAATGAGCCCATTGGCTTTAGGCGCTAAACGGGTAATATCGGAAAATAACGTGCGCGGAGTTACGGTGGTAAAGCCCATCCATCTTCTCACCGCCGATGAGAGAAGCAAGCCTCCCAAAATTGAGGATATGTGCATAGATATCGGCGCTATATCAAGGGAGGATGCGGAAAAGTACGTAAGTGTGGGAGACTATTTCGTGTTTGACTCCGACTTCGTTGAATACGGAGACGGATTTATAAAATGCAAGGCTCTTGACGACAGACACGGATGCGCCATTATGTGTAAGCTTATTGATGAAATAAAGGCGGGGGCGTGTACGGATTTTGATTTGTGGTTCGCCTTTACCTGTAAGGAGGAGATATCCTACTCGGGGGCAAGATGCGCCGCCGAGCTTATAAGACCCGACTACGCCGTGGTCATAGAATCCAAGGCTGTACAGGATATATACGGAGTCGACGATGATAAAAAGGTATCCGTCCTCGGTGACGGAGCGATAATATCCTTTATGGATAATTCTACGGTCCACAATATCGACGTATTCCGCCATCTTGTGTCCATATGTAAGGAAAATTCCATACCGTATCAGTTAAATAAGTACATTTCAGGCGGAAACGATTCCGCTTCCATTCAAAAAAGCGCTTGCGGAGTCAAGGTGGGGCTTATATCAGCTCCGTCAAGATATATTCATTCTCAGGCAAACGTGGTGAAATACTCGGACCTTTGCGCAATGTATGAAATAGCGTATAAGCTCATTACGGGTCCGACCTCAATAGTTAAGGAGTAAATATGACGGAATTACTTAAAAGGCTTATGCTCGCAACGGGAGTATCGGGCAGAGAAAACAAAATAAGAGAGGTAATTAAGAAGGAGGCAGAAAAATATGCCGACGAAATAATTACCGATCCTATGGGCAACCTTATTGTTCGTAAAAAGGGTAGGGGAAAGAAAATAATGCTTGCCGCTCATATGGATGAAATAGGCTATTTCGTTACCTACATTAACGAAAAGGGACTTATAAGCGTTGGCGCAGTGGGGGGAATAAATCCTCTTTCCTCATCATATTCCGAGGTCGTATCTGAAAACGGTGTTTACGGCATAATTCTCCCATCGGAAAGCAACGAAACGCCGAAGGTGGAGCAAATGACCGTGGATATCGGCGCAAAAAACAGAAAACAGGCGGAAGCAAGGGTGCAGATAGGCGACTATTTCGTACACGTCCCCCACGTAAAAAGACTTTCAGGCAATAAATATGTGGGCAGACCCTTTGATGACAGAGTGGGATGCCTCATCCTCCTCGAAGCTCTCAAGAACGTAAAAAACACGGATAACGACCTTTATTTTGTGTTTACCGTACAGGAGGAGGTAGGTCTCCGCGGCGCCAAGCCCGCAGCTTACAGAATCGAGCCGGACATCGCAATTGCAGTTGATGTAACGGCTGTAGGCGGTAAGCCCGCGTCCCCCAAATCGAAGGTTGAATTGGGCGGAGGCGCCGCTATAAAGATAAAGGACTCCTCTGTAATCTGCTCCCGTGAAATTGTGGAGAGGATGAGAGAGATCGCTGCCGAGAACAAAATAAAATACCAGGATGAAATACTTCTAAAGGGAGGCACCGATACTGCAGCTATGCAGATTGCGGGAGCGGGCTGCCTTGTGGGAGCGATATCGATCCCCACGGCATACATTCATTCTGTAAACGAAATGATAGATATAAGCGACGTTAAGGAGGCTATCAAGCTTACCTGCGCCGTAATTGAAGGGATTTAAAATGAAAAGAATTGTAACGGTTATTTTACTTATATTACTTATCAGCCTATCTGTCCTTATGACCTCCTGCGGAGCGGATCTTGCTCCCGACGGAGAGCCCATTCCCAAGGATATGGTGCTTGCAAGCAATATGGCGGTGGTGGATTACGCTATGTTTGTTCCTGAGGGTTGGATTATCGACCTTCAGACAGGTGTTACTATGGCTCACGCATCCCCCGGAGATCTGACCACGGTACAAATGTCAAGCCGCAAGCTTAATAACACTATTACCGATCTTGACAGCTGGTGGGCGCAGTACAAGACAGAGGCTTCAGAGGCGGGAGCCCTTGAAATAGTTTCCGAAAACGAAAAGGCGGTAGTAGACGGTATCGCGGCAAAAAAGGCGGTTTATAAAATTACGGTTGCGGAAAATACCTATAAATGTATAATCGTGGGCGTTGTAAGAAACGGCGCCGTTTACGAGCTTCTTTATAACTCTATAGAGGACACCGAGAGCGAGGACGGAGGGCCCTATGGCACAAATATGGATTCCTTTGAAGCGATTCTCGAAAATATAAGATTTACGGACAAGCTTTATCCCAATGAAAACGAGACTGAAAAGGATAAGGATGCCCCCGAGGGAATGAAGCTTGCAAGCAATGTAAAAATAGTTGACTATTCCCTCTATATTCCCGATAACTGGATAATAGATATTCAGACGGGAAACACCCTTGCACACGTTTCCGCCCTTGACAAATCAAGCATACAGGTGGGACAGTGGAATCTTACCGAGAATATCAAGAACTACGATACCTGGTGGGAGGAATATAAAAAGGACCTTGACCGTATAGGAGAGAAAACCGTTATAAAGGAGCTTTCCGATACAACGGTAAACGGTATTCCCGCAAAAGCCGCCGAGTATAAGATCAAGGTGGGAGGCAACGAATACAAGTGCCTTGTAAATGCTATTATCAGAAAGAACAGCGTGTACGTAATACTTTACACCTCCACGGTTGACGGCTATAACGACAATATAAACGAGATCAACGCAATACTTGATAATTTCAAATTTAACTGATATGACGGAAATTTATTTTGATAACAGCGCCACGACAAAAATGTCCGAGGGCGCAAAAAGAAAAATGACTGAGGTTATCGACAATCATTTCGGTAATCCATCATCCCTCCACGCCCGCGGCGTTGATGCGGAGCATATAAAGGAGGATGCAAGAAAAATAATACTTGCATCCCTTGGCATCCAAAGGGGTGTACGCGGAGAGCTTGTGTTTACCTCGGGAGGAACCGAAGCCAACAATATGGCTATCTTCGGTGTAGTTGGTTCAAAGACAAGAGTGGGCAACGAGAAAATAATGGTAACCGCAGGTGAGCATTCCTCCGTTGAGGAGTCCGTAGCCGTTCTTGAAAAAAGAGGGTATACCGTGCTTCGCGTTCCTACGGAAAAGGGCAAGCTTGATATTGATTTTATAAGAGAAAACGCAAAGGATGTAATTCTTGCGTCGTTTATGCACGTTAATAACGAAACAGGCGCTCTTTACAACCTTAAGGAAGCCTTTGATTTGATTAAAGCATTGTCTCCAAGGTGCGTTACCCACGCCGATTGCGTTCAGTCGTATATGAAGGTCAAGTTCACTAAAAAGAGCATAAATGCGGATCTGATAAGCCTAAGCGCTCATAAGGTAAACGGAGCGAAGGGGGTAGGCGCTCTTTACGTATCTCCCGACGTAATCAAAACCAAAAGGCTTGTGCCCATCGTTTGTGGCGGCGGACAGGAGGAGGGCTTTCGATCGGGAACTGAAAACGTATACGGAATTGCCGCCTTCGGTGAAGCGGTAAAGGAGCATATGGCGAATATGGAGAGGGAAATTGCCCATATGGACTCCCTCCGCTCATACATAATAGAGAAGCTTGACGGTATGGAGGTGCGTCCCAATTTACCAGAAAGCCACGCTCCCCATATTCTTAATATAACCTTACCCAGTATAAGAAGCGAAACAATGCTTCATTACCTGTCGTCAAAGGGTGTTTACGTGTCCTCCGGCTCTGCCTGCTCATCCCATTCCAATAAGCTAAGCTCCGCATTAAAGTCATTCGGGCTTACGGACGGCGAGGCGGATTCATCGATTCGAGTATCCCTCTGCCCCGAAAACACAAAGGAAGAGGCGGACGTATTTATCTCCGCACTGTCAGAAGGGCTTAAATCTCTTCAGAGAAAATAAATATTGTAAAATAATGTAAAGAAGTCAGCAGGAGCGGCAGAGAAATCTGTAATCCTCGGCAGTAATGCGGCTGACTTCTTTTTTTGATAATATTGAATAGTGAAAACGAACGTGATAAAATAAAATCCCAAACAATTTTTCTAAACCACCGAACCGATAGAACATTTTCACGACTATAAGAGTGAACATGTTCGAAAAAAGGAGGAGCAAATGAAAGAAGAGCTTTTACAATATTATGACTATATAAGCCGCCTTGCCGAAATAAAATGCTCCTCAAGAGAGGATGCAGAGGATTTGGTCTCGGAAACGTTTCTTGCCGCGTATACGTATTTGAATAACGGAGGAAGCATAGAATATCCGAAGACTTGGCTCTATAACACCCTTATGCATAAGCTTAATAATCATCTGAGAAAAAAGTATAATTACGGAATTACTGTGGATTACGACACTCTTGACAATCTTATAGCGGATGAACAAAATATTGATGAGGATAAAGAAGAGGAAGCAGCGCAGCTAAGGCGTGAGCTTATATATCTTTCTCATATAACAAGAGAGGTGCTGATCCGTTACTATTATAACGGTAGCAGTGTGTCCGATATCGCAGAGCAGCTTTGTATACCGGAGGGAACAGTAAAAAGCAGACTTTCAGCAGGCAGGGATAAAATTAAGAAAGGACTTACAACTATGGTGGAGAAGAAAAACAACATACCCGGAATCCTTAATTTGTCGTGGGGTGGAAGCGACGGCCCCAATCATGAGCCTATGAGCTTGGTTGATGGGGATAAAATAGCGCAGAATATTCTGATTCTTGCATACGAAAAGCCCCTGTATATGAACGAAATAGCGGAGGCAATCGGTATTCCCACGGCTTACATTGAGCCTGTTGTGGAAAGGCTTACAGACGGAGAATTGATGATAAAAACAGCAGGGGGAAAATATTACACCGACTTTATTATCTATTCACCCGACGATTTTATTAAAAAATTCGATGCTCAGAAGAAATTTGTTGACAAAAATTTTGATAAATTCTGGAGCATTGTTTCAAAGCGTTTGGATAACATAAAGGAAAGCAATATATATAAATCCTTTACATCACATCAGCAAAGAAAGCTGGAAAGATATATAGTATTAAAAATACTTCAGGATTTTGTTTTAAAGCTTTCGGATGATAAATGCCATATAGATCCCCCTCGACGAGATGGCGGCAGGTGGACTGCTATGGCGTGGGCATTCCCCGGAGGATATAATGATAAAGAATATACGGAATTAATGCAATATACAATTTTGGGCGGACACAGACGAAATCAGACGGATGCAGATTTTGATGGAAGCTATCGCATATCACTTTTGGAATTTGATACTGCGCTTTATGATAATCCTCACAGGTTTCGTACCTGCGGATTTGACTGCTATTTTAAGGAAATCAATAGCTTGCTTTGGTGTATACAAAGAGATATTCCTGTAGATAAAGCCAAGATAAGCAACAAAATGATAGAGAGCATCGACAATTTAATTAAGCATACCGGCTTGATAGACCGTAAGGATGGAAAGCTTTTTGTCGATATTCCCGTAATTGATAAGGCCGACTTTAGAGAAATAGAAAGCTGTATCTGTGCCGCATTTGGAGATCTTGTCGATACTCTCGGTGACGAATATAAGGATTATTTGAAAAATAACAAGGTGGATATTCCGAAGCACATAACAAGTATAAAGGAGGTTCACAGATATTTGCCTGCGTACAATTATATTGCGATGCTTATTGTTTGTACGGCGTATGAAAAAGGTCTGCACTTAGCAGATGTAGATTACTGTTGTCCCCCTGCTGTGCTTGTATACGAGCAGAAATAATAAAGCAAAAAGCCAAGGGTACATCTCTTGGCTTTCTTTGCGTATATTTGAATATTTAATATTGACAATTAAAAATATTTGTGTTACCCTATAAATAGCGGTAACACGCAAATTTAATAAAGGAGGCGATTTTATGAAAGCTGCAATTGAATACGTTGTCGGATGCCATAGGTCGCCGAGCGCTATGACAGCTTTTTAAGCGCGCTTTACAGGCTGATAATTACGGTATATCTGGCGATATACCGTTTTATTTTTGTTACCTTCGAAACGGTTTGACAATGTGTTCCATAAGTGTTTTTGACACGCATTTTCAAATTTTTCGGAGGTATTTTTATGCAAAAATTAAATGAAATTATTAAAAATCTTGATGGCAAGCCCGTGTCATCCTATTCAGGGCTTAAGGGAATTTACGAAAGAAACGGTATTACCTACGTAATATCCTCCGTAAAGGGAGGACAGTACAAGTATGCGTCGGTGGATATTAAATTCAGAAGAAGTGCTTTTCTTGACGGCACAGAGTATGATGCAGAAGAGATAATTGCCGCTTGCTCCCATATTTTGAGGGAAATATCTTTGGCTGCTTGCGTTGCGAATAACGAAATGCAGCAATCGGAGTCGAACGTCCAAAAGGGCGCTTTTGTCCCGTATCGCTTCGGAACAAGGGTCTTGCCAAGCTCCGCCGTAAAAATTACGGAGGGAGAGGTTATTGTAGCTATGACAGTAAGGCTTCCCTTTAATAATACGGCTTATAATACAGGCGTTCGCGCGACGGAGCTTACCGAGGCGCAAAGCGGAAGCATACTTGCAATGACTCGGTCGGCGCAAAGGGAGTCCTTTGAAAAGCGCAAGAAGGGAATAATATCGCAAAAGGCGCTTAAGCTTCTGCTTACTAAAAATCTTCCGAGGCTTGCGGAGGAGCTTGAAAAATCCTTTGATAAGGAAGAGCTTAAAGGAGCTATACAGCTATATAAAAATCAGCAGTATATAAGAAGCTATTTAAAAAAGCAGGGATACGTGTCGTTTATTGCCAATGGCTCCGTAATAACACGTAAGGGGAAAACCGATTATAAGGACTTAAGCGGAGTAATTCCCTTTGTTGCTCCACAGTCGATGAGTACGGTAATCAAGCTGCCCGACGGCGACTTTATTTGCGGAATGGGAATTAAAAAGGGTATAACACTTATAACGGGAGATGCATACCACGGTAAAAGTACTATTTTGGAGGCGATTCGCGAAGGAGTTTACAATCACGCTGCGGGGGATGGCAGAGAATACGTAATAACTGATGCATCTGCCGTAAACGTATGCTCCGAGGATGGCAGAAGCATAAGAAATACCGATATTTCCTTCTTCCTTGGTAAGCTGCCTACGGACAAAATCAAGCCAAAGCATTTCTCTACGGATAACGCAAGTGGCTCCACCTCTCAGGCGTCGGCAGTTGCAGAGGCTATTGAGTGCGGCAGCACCCTTATGCTTTTTGATGAGGACAGGAGCGCTAATAATTTTATGTACAAGGATGAAAAAATGCGTTCTGTCATAAAAAATGCGTCAACGGTACCGTTTATTGATAACGCGCGTATGATTTACGACCGCTTTGGGATATCATCTGTAATTGTAATAGGCGCCTCGGGAGAATATTTCCGCATAGCCGACAGAGTGATCCTTGTAGATACCTACGTATGCAGCAATTACACGGATTACGTAAAGGATGAACACATCCCGTGCAGCTCCTTTGCTCCTGCCTTGAGAACGGTTGATATAAGGGAGCTTGCCAATGCTTGCTTTAAAAGGAATATGGAAATCAAGGAGGGCTCTGTAATAAGAATAGGAAACGAGGAGATCTGCGTTGAGGAAATCGTTCCCTACGTTACGGATGGACAGCTTAATTTTATTATATCATTTATCTGGTTCCTTGCCGTAATGGAGCGGACGGATGGTGAAGGGCTTTGTGACGGTGTGAAGCGCCTGTACGGAAAGATCCGTTCAAATGGCATAAGCTTTATTCATCAACAGGGCTTGAATGGCGCATCGGATATCATTGAATACGTAAGATACGAGGATATGATGGCTATTCTTTACAGAATCAAATCTGTAAAATTTATAAGCAGGGGGTGAGCTTATAGATTCCTTTAAGACCTTTTACAGAAACGCCCGATACTCAGTATGCGTAAGCAGATATGCTCGGGAGAAGCAAAAAAGCGATAAAATAAAAAGCAATGAAAAGAAAGATCATATAAAAAATAAATAATAAATATCCGCGTTACATTTTGCAACGCGGATATTTTTTAAAGCTTATTATTTCTTTTCTTCTTTAAGGTAAGATTTACGGCTATCATAGTAACCGTTTGAATTAAAATTGACGAAACTATAAGAATTGCGCAATTGCGGAAAAATTCCTGAGGCAACGCTCTTATTATCATATCCTTTCTTGAATCAAATATCCAGTTGTCCTTTCCGGGGAAGAACAGAGCGTGGAAGACCTCAAAGGCTCTTGAAAAGTCTATGGATACGATAAGAGCAAGGGCGGCAAATACGGCAAGAAGCCATACGCTCACCGCAAAGGAGATATGCATCCTGTAAGGACGGCTTAAAGTGAAGATTTTCTTCCTATTTAATATATAAAGAGCGATAAGGGCGGCAAGGGATATAAAAAGCATAATTACGTTAAGATTGAAAAGCGCCTTGCAATCCTTGAAATGACTGTAGCCCTCCTCCGAGTGGGGAAACTCTCCCGTGCTGAATTCCTTACCCGGTAAGGTGAGATAGTCAAGCACCGCATCGTAGCCTTCTTTTATAGTATCATAATCCATACCCGTACGGGCGGGGATGTCTAACGGATTTATCTGCATATAGTAAAAGGGACGGAAGTATATGGGCAAGCCTATGGACGTGGTCAAAATAAGTATGGCAAGGGCTACGGCGAATACTCCGCTTAAAATCTTGTTCTTCACGGTAAAAGCTCCTTAAACAGTTATACGTAAATTATAGCACCTTAAAGCCTTACTGTCAAGGGTAAGCCGCAGAGCTATTCTTTGGAGCATTCCTTTTCGTCAATCAAGGCTTCGAGAGCGTTTATAGCGTCGGCAAGACCGCCAACAGAATCAATGAGTCCGCAGTCCTTAGCCTCGTTGCCGTCAATCACAGAGCCTGTATCCGTTGCTATCTGGTCCGTTTTCATCATAAAGGTTTTGAATTGCTCCTCGGATATTTTTGAGTGGGAGGAGACGAATTTCGTTATTCTGTCCTGCATCCTTTCGAAATAATAGTAGGTTTGGGGTGAGCCCACTACCGTGCCGCTTATTCTTACGGGGTGGATCGTCATTGTGGCTGAGGGTACTATAAATGATTTGGTGGTGCATACGGCGAGAGGGACGCCGATGGAATGCCCGCCTCCGAGAACCAGGGAAACACTGGGCTTCTTCATACTTGATATCATCTCCGCAATTGCAAGTCCCGCTTCTACGTCTCCTCCCATAGTATTGAGAATAACCAGAAGACCCTTTATGCTTTCGTCACGCTCAATTGATACGAGCAAGGGAATTATATGCTCGTATTTTGTGGACTTCTGCTCGGGAGGTAAAACGTAGTGCCCCTCCACCTGACCTATAATGCTTATACAGTGGATTCTGTCTGCTTTTACGCTTCCGCTTTTTTCAATGAGCGCAAAGTCCTCGCTATCGCTTATATTAGCCGATTTTTCCTTGTTTTCCATAGATTCCTCCGTTATTTTTAACATATTTATACTTATTATTTATTGCTTTTTTGACCTTAATTCCAAACATTGAAAAAAAGTAAAAAAAATTAAAAAAACTTTAAAAAAACTCTTGACAAGAAGAGAAGTAGGTGATATAATAGCAAGGCACT
>JAZQLK010000096.1:0-2490 GCA_045542635.1 Eubacteriales bacterium | reverse complement strand
GATACAGGGCTTGATATCATCAAGCCTGTCCTCAAGAAGCTTCGTAACCCATTCGGAATCAACAAGGAACTGTCTTGCAACGCCCACTCCGTCGATTCTGCCCTCGGCAACTGCCTTTGCGCCCACCTCCGCATCCATTCTTCCCGCGCAAACAACGGGAATGTCAACGAATTTCTTAATGTGAGCAACGTCCTCTAAATTGCAGTTTTCGGGCATATACATGGGAGGATGAGCCCAGTACCAGGAGTCGTATGTGCCGTTGTCGGCGTTAAGCATATCGTAGCCCGCATCCTGAAGGTATTTTGCCGCTCTTTCGGACTCCTCCATATTACGGCCTACCTCGGTATATTCCTCACCGGGCATAGCACCGTAGCAGAAGTCCTTCAGCTTGGATTCAACGGAGTAACGGAGAGATACGGGATAATCGCTTCCGCACTCCTCCTTGATAGCCTTAACTATTTCCGCGGCGAAGCGGTAACGGTTTTCAAAGCTTCCGCCGTAATCGTCGGTACGCTTGTTGAAGAATTCGATGGCAAACTGGTCGAGAAGGTATCCCTCGTGTACGGCGTGAACCTCGACGCCGTCAACGCCTGCCTCCTTGCAGAGCTTAGCGGTCTTTGCAAACGCCTCTATGATCTCTTGGATCTGCTTAACCGTCATTTCGGGACATTCTATATCGTGAGCCCAACGGGATTTCTGGGGAGAGGGGGATGCAAGCTCGTGGCTCGTATCAATAATAGGCTTTATCAAAGCTCGGGTAAATTTGTTCTTATGTAAGGGAGCGATAAGCTCTGTAATAGCCCAGGAGCGTCCCATACCTGCGGTAAGCTGAATAAACAGCTTTGCGCCTGTCTTGTGTATCTCCTCCATATATTCCTTAAGTTCCTTGAACATCTTCTTGTTCTGCCACAGCCATTTACCCCAGAAGGTGTCGCGGACGGGGGCGATACCGGGGATAATAAGACCTACGTTATTTTTGGCTCTTTCAAGAAAGTGCTTTGCCGCCTCCTTGACAAAGTGGCAGCCTGTCAGCTCAAACCAGCCGAACAGAGAGGTGCCTCCGGTGGGGCAGAGAACTATACGGTTTTTAATCTCCACATTACCGATTTTCCAGGGGGTAAACAGGGCTTCATACTTTGGATTCAAGCTTACCATAAATCTCCTTTCATACCCTTGATATACAAAGGTCACACAAATGAATATTTTTATACTATAAGTATAGCACACAAGGGAAAAATTTTCAAGTGCTTATATAATAGTTATAATATAGATTACCTTGTCAACAAAAAAACGCTACGTACCCTATTTTTTGTAAAAAATATCCCTCTCGCGACTGAAATTTGCCAACATAACTTGTAATTTAATATAAAATAATGTAAAATATAAAGAGCAGAGCTTTTTTAAAGCGTTGAATTTTGAATTATCCCCCAAATATTTGACATATTCGGAGACAGTATAATGAAAGAAAATATAAAGAAGAAAATCCGACTGTATTTGATAATGATACCCGTGCTTGTGGGTATTGTTGCCCTTCTCGGCTGGTTCCTGCTTACGGAGGAGAATATAGCCATACTTAAATACGTGTTCAATAACGACCATCTTACAAACGAGCAGATACAGGATATCCTCGGCAATCTCGGTATAAGAGGTAATATTACCGTATCCATCCTCTCAATGCTTCAGGTGGTACTCACCTTCCTCCCCTCCGAGCCTGCCCAGGTTCTTTCGGGAATGGCGTACGGCTTCCTTCACGGACTGGCCTGCTGTATGGTGGGAGTTTTTGCGGGAAACACCCTTATATATCTTCTTTACAAGCTTTTCGGCGACAAGCTCAATAGGTTCTTCGATAAGGAGCTTCACTTAAACGTAAATAAATTAAGCAATTCTCATATCGTAACCATCGTTATTTTACTCCTGTATATTCTTCCCGTTATACCCTACGGAATGATATGCTTCCTTGCGGCTACCATGAGAATGAAATTCCCGAGATACACAATAGTAACTCTTCTGGGATCTCTTCCCTCGGTGGCAATAGGCGTTGCTCTCGGACACGCCGCTCTTGCAAGCAGCTGGAAGCTTTCCGTCGGAATCTTTGCGTTTCTTCTTGCTATTCTCGTAATCTTTTTTATTAAGAAAAAAGCGATTATGGAGTGGATAAACGATCTTATTGATAATTACAGAGACCAGCAGATGGGCAGATTTACGGTTAAAAAATATCACAGGAGAAATCTTATTGCCCCCTACCGTATAAGCAGAATGCTTATGCGCGGCAAGGTAAAGGTTAAATATACTGTCAAAGCAGAATTTACAAAGCCCTCGGTTACTCTTGTAAACCACGGCTCCTTTATAGATTTTGCCTACGCGGGAGCAATGCTCCGTAAGCACGCGCCCAATTTCATTGTGGCAAGGCTTTATTTCTACAAAAGGCTGTACAGAAACTTCCTTCGTCTTTTCGGATGCTTCCCAAAGAGTATGTTCTGCGCCGACCTT
>JAZQLK010000095.1:0-8448 GCA_045542635.1 Eubacteriales bacterium | reverse complement strand
TTTCAAAGGAGAAAATCGAGCTTAACGCAAAATCCCAGGCAGGCGCCTTTTACGGCATCCAGACCATAAGACAGATAATTAAGAACGGCTACTGCGACGCTTCTGAAATCGTTGACGAGCCCGACTTTAAGAACAGAGGTATTTATTTCGATATTACAAGAGGCAGAATTCCCACTCTTGAAACCTTAAAGGAGCTTGTTGACAATATAGCTTATGCAAAGGCTAATATGCTTCAGCTTTACGTTGAGCACGTTTTCGAGTTCAAGGAATATGATGGCATTTATCAGAGAACGGGCTATATTACCGCTGAGGAAATCAAGGAGCTTGACAGATATTGCCACGAAAACTTTATTGATTTTGTTCCTTCGCTTTCTTGCTTCGGTCATCTTTACGAGCTTCTTTCAACAGAGAAGTATAAGCATCTTTGTGAGCTTACGGATTACGTGGATAAGTCTCATTACTGGAATGAGAGAATGCCTCACCATACAATAAACCCCTCCGATCCCGAAAGTATTGAGGTTATAAAGAGCCTTATCGACCAATACGCGCCCCTTTTCACAAGCAAGTATTTCAATATTTGCTGTGACGAAACCTTCGACCTCGGTACGGGTAAGAATGCGGGTAAGGATAAGGCGAGACTTTACGTTGATTTCGTTAAGAAGATTATTGCGCACGTTAAGACACACGGTAAGATTGCTATGATGTGGGGAGATATTATCGACCAGCACTCCGATCTTATCGGTGAAATTGATGAGGATACGGTATTCCTTAACTGGAATTACAGCGCTAATCCTTATACAAAAATGATTTATAATTGCGCAGATAAGGGTAAAACACAGTTTGTATGCCCGGGTATTACAAACTGGTGCAGCCTTATTGAGTTTACGCACGTTTCTATTCCTAACATTACAAAGATGGCTGAATGCGGTAAGGAATGCGGAGCAGAGGGTATTCTTACAACCTGTTGGGGTGACCACGGTCATTTGTCACCTTACTACGCTTGCTTGCACGGACTTATCTTTGGCGCGGAGAAGGGCTGGAACGTGGCATCTGATAATGATGATTTTGCGGCTAAGCTTGACCTTCATTATTTCGGTTATGAGGGAGCTACCGAGCTTTACAGAAAGATTGCGAAGTCCCATATAGACAGATATTGGTATCATTTACTTGCTCATCATTGCGCCGACGTTTTCAAGGAAACCTCTATGAAAACGAGATTTAACCCTTCCCCCGACGAGCTTACAGAACGCTTTAACCTTTGCGAATCCACAATTCCTTATCTTATGGCGACAAAATGGGAGAACGAAAAGGCGAGAAAAGCTCTTCTTTGCGTTGCAAACGGCGTTGAAATTATGATTGCTATGATGATGTCCTACGTAAGCGGCGAAAAATTCGGCGTAAATATGGAGGACGTTGAGAATTGGCTCAAGGAATTTAAGGAAGAATATTTAAGCGAGAGCAAAATGGGCGAGCTTGTTGAAACCATCCGCGTATTTTACGCTATCGCAAATAAATTCCTTGCATAAGGAGACCATATGACGGAAGCAATTAAAAAATTTTTCTTGGAAACAGTAGGTAAGGAGCTTTGCGTTTTCTTTTGCTCTATGATTCCGATTATTGAATTAAGAGGCGCGATTCCCATGGGTGCGGCGTTTAACGCAACCCTTGGCGGTATGCCTTTCTGGTTTACTTATATTTTAAGTGTTATTGGTAATATGTTACCTATACCATTTATACTGTTATTTATCAAAAAAATGATAAAATGGATGTCGGTTTCAAGAGTTAAGCTATTTAACAAGGTGGCAAACTATCTGCTTAACAAGGTGGAAAAGAAGAGAGACAAAATAGAGAAATATTCCTTCTGGGGCGTTTGCCTTTTCGTAGCGATACCTTTACCTGTAACAGGCGCCTGGACAGGCTCCCTTGTTGCGGCTATGATTGATATGAAATTCTGGAAGGCGCTTTTATCCTGTTTACTCGGCGTTATGATAGCGGGAGTTATTATGACTCTTATCTCCTACGGAGTTGCGTCAATTTTTTAAAAAATTTTGCAAAAACTATTGAATTACGGAAAATAGTATGATATACTGTGACCGTTAAAAAATTTAGACTTATCAAGAGTAGTGGAGGGACAGGCCCTGTGATGCTACGGCAACCTATCAAACGACAAGGTGCCAATTCCGTGAGATGAGCTTTAGTTACTTAGCCCACGGGATGCCGTGGGCTTTCTTTTCCGCTTAAGAAGGAGGATATTATGAGAATGCTTTTTACATCAGAATCAGTAACTGAAGGACATCCCGACAAAATTTGCGACCAAATTTCCGATGCGGTTCTTGATGCTATACTTGAAAAGGACCCTTATTCAAGAGTAGCTTGCGAAACCTTCTGTACCACAGGTATGGTAATGGTAATGGGTGAAATTACAACCAACGCATCCTTTGACATTCAGTCCATTGTTAGAAACACAGTAAGAGATATCGGCTACGACAGAGCAAAATACGGCTTTGACGCCGACACCTGTGCGGTACTCAGCTCCATTCACGAGCAGAGCGCTGATATTGCTCTCGGAGTTGACAAGAGCGCAGAGGCTAAGAGCGGAGAAGAAGACGGCAATGGCGCAGGTGACCAGGGACTTATGTTCGGTTACGCTTGTAACGAAACAAAGGAGCTTATGCCCCTTCCTATTTCCTTGGCGCACAAGCTTGCTAAACGTCTTACCGCAGTAAGAAAGGATGGCTTGATGTCTTATCTCCGTCCAGACGGAAAGACACAGGTAACTGTTGAATACGTTGACGGTGTTCCCACAAGAATTGAGGCTATAGTTGTTTCTTCACAGCATAGCCCCGACGTAACCCTTGAAATCATTCGGAAGGATATAATCGATAACGTAATTTTGCCAATCATTCCCGCGGAAATGATTGACGATAAGACAAAGATCTACGTTAACCCCACAGGCAGATTTGTAATTGGTGGTCCTAACGGCGACACAGGTCTTACAGGAAGAAAGATTATCGTTGATACATACGGCGGATACTCCCGTCACGGCGGCGGAGCATTCTCCGGTAAGGACCCCACAAAGGTTGATAGAAGCGCATCCTATGCGGCAAGATACGTTGCAAAGAATATCGTTGCATCCGGCGTTGCCGATAAGTGCGAGGTTCAGATCGCATATGCAATTGGTGTTGCTAAGCCTGTTTCCGTAATGGTTGATACCTTCGGTACCGCTAAGGTTGACGAGAGCAGGATCGCGGAATTCGTAGAGAAAAATATCGATCTTCGTCCTACTGCAATTATCGAAAAATTCGGTCTCAGAAGACCTATTTACCGTCAGCTTGCTGCTTACGGTCACGTTGGAAGAGAGGATCTTGACATTCCTTGGGAAAAGACAGATCTTGCCGATAAGATCAAGGCGGAGCTTCTTTAATTAAAAATGGAGAAAACAATATGTTTTCTCCATTTTTTATAAAGAATAGTGAGTGGTTGACAAAAAATCATTGATATGTTAGAATATATATGATAGCAGAAACTTGACAGAATCATTGGAGAACTCTATAATGAAATATAGAAAGCTTCGTATTCCTAAGAGGATAAGAAACCGTGAACTATCTGGGTAGACTAACGACAAATTGATTTAATTTTAGGAGAATGCTTATGAACGAACAAAACAACCAAAACTTACTAAAAAAACTTTTTAACAAAAACCTTATTAAAAAGGCATCAACAATTGTTTTAACTGCCGGTGTGCTAATTGGCGGAGTTTCTTGCGGCAACACACCAGACACAGCAACCACAACAACACAAAGCCAACAACAAAACAACAATAACAACCAAAACCAAGACATTAGCCAATATTCACAACTTCTTCAAAATGTTTTAACTGACGAATATTACAATTCATTAATCGATGAAATTGAAAGCACAAAAAACTTTGTGGCATGCAATGCTAAATATGGAGCACACCCATTCGCTTTCCTTGAAGATGAAGGCGTTGATGTGGATGCAATAAGAGCTGGAACATTGCCTTGCTCAACAATGAGCTATGTTCTTGAAAATGAACCAAACAATTTATACATATATTCTCGTGTAACACACCCAAATGAAGGCTACTGTGAAAACTTTATTGTTAGATACACTTTAACCGATAAAGAAATGGCAGATTACCATTTAATAAACGCAGGAAATGGAGGTGTTGAATATTTTGTTCAAGCAGCATTTATGAACAACGAAATCTCTGAAACAAAAACTCCAACCATTGTTGGAAAATCTAAAGTTAAAACCACATCATTTGAAGAAATGTGCGAAAAAGCAGACGCGGCTAAACTATATGAAATGGGCATTGGTGAAATTTTGGTTGTTCTTAACACTAATTTAAATGAGCACAAAATGGAATTAATTTTGTTACCTGAATACAATAACTCTTTAAAAATTTATGAAACAGATAAAATTGACCACATAAAATGCATTGCCAACATTAGTCAAAATGGAGATATTTATCTTAGCCCAATATCTTATGGTTTATTTGGCAATAAAGAACACAATATTCAAAATGCAAAAATATATTTCCCTCAAAATGTTAGTTTAAATTTAACACACTGTAAAGATATTACAAACAATTAATTTATATAAAATGCAGACAGGGGACGGTTCTGTGTCTGACAATCAAGTTAACAAAAGCGATAAAGAATAGCAAATAAATATTGAGGGCTGAGTAAAATCCGCCCTCGATTTTTATTAAACGGTAAAACTGTAAGCTGAATTAAATTTTACATACTGTATTACTTGATTTGAAAAATGATATGTGGTAAAATAATAATGTATTAAAAGAAAGGAGGTAGTTACTATGGAGCAGCTTGGATTGAACGTTGACGGAATAATCGTTATCCGCGGAACTGTTGAGAATATTGTATATCACAGTGACGACACGGGATACGGCGTTTTCGATATTGAGGACGAAAACGGAGAGCTTGTAACCGTAGTAGGAACTGTCCCCTTTATTTCCGTTGGTGAGCAGGTTGAACTGTATGGAAAATGGACTCATCATAAGGTATACGGCAGACAGTTCAGGGCGGAAAGATTTGAAAAAATTCTGCCAACGGAGAAAAATGATATTTTAAGATATCTATCTTCGGGAGCTATTAAGGGAATAGGTCCAAAAACCGCTAAAAAAATCGTTGATAAATACGGTGAGGAAACCTTTGACGTAATTTCCAACCATCCTCTTTGGCTTGCGGACATAAACGGCATTTCTGTTAAAAAGGCTAAAGAAATGAGCGACGATTTTAAGGAAAAGTCGGGAATCCGAGAAATTATTATGTACTGTAAGGAAAGCTTTTCTCCCAATACCGCTATGAAGATATATAAAAGATGGGGAAAAAACGCTCTCGGCATATTAAAGGAGAATCCGTATTGCTTATGCACGGATATTGACGGAATAGGCTTTAAGCGCGCCGACGAAATCGCAATGGAGGCAGGTATAAGCCGTGAAAACGAAAACCGTATCAAAAGCGGTATCCTGTACGTTTTGGGAATTTTTGCATCAAGAGACGGACATACATACGTTTGTAAGGAGGAGCTTATTTCCGCGACCTCAAAGCTTATAGAGGTAAGTTCAGAAATTATAGCTCCGCAAATCGGCTCTCTTGCATCGGAAAATAAGATTAAAATCGTGGAATATATGGGGCAGACTCATATTTATCTCACCGCAAATTATATAAACGAGGAATATATAGCAAATAAGCTTCTTGTCCTTGAAAGAAGCGTAAACAGGCTTGATACGTATAATACAAGAGCCTTGATAAACGGAGCTGAAGCCGAGGACGGTATCATATACGCAAATATGCAGAAAAAAGCCATAGAGGAAAGTCTTAAAAATGGCGTTACCGTGCTTACGGGAGGTCCGGGTACGGGTAAAACCACTATTATCAAGGCAGTGCTTTCCATTTTTAAGCGGCTTGGATTTAAATGCGCTCTTTGTGCACCTACGGGCAGAGCTGCCAAGCGAATGAGCGAGGCAACCTCCAACGAGGCAAAAACCATTCACCGTTTGCTTGAGGTTGACAGAGGAAACGAATTTTCCAAGGGACCGGAATTCTTCAGAAATGAGAAAAACCATCTGGAGCAGGACGTTATTATAGTTGACGAAACCTCGATGATAGACGTTCCTCTTATGACGGCACTTCTGAAGGCTATAAAGCCGGGAGCTCGGCTTATTCTTATAGGAGATATATATCAGCTACCGTCAGTTGGCGAGGGTAACGTTTTAAACGATATAATATGCTCAGAGCGCTTTAGCGTTATTACCCTTAACGAAATATTCAGACAGGCGGAAAATAGCGGTATAGTTGTTAACGCTCACAAGATAAATCAAGGAAAAATACCCGATTACACGGAAAAATATGAGGATTTCTTCTTTGTAACCATAAAGGATGAGGAATCAATACCTTCATATATCGCTAATTTATGTAAAACAAGATTGCCGCAGAAGTACGGAGTCGAAATCCAAGACGGGATTCAGGTAATTACACCTACGAAGAAGGGATTTACTGGTACCCAGAATTTAAATGAAATTCTGCAAAAAAGTATGAACCCGGAATCGAATAAAAAGAAGGAATTCGTAACAAAAACGCAGAAATTCTACAGAGTAGGCGATAAGGTAATGCAGACAAGAAACAACTACGACGTAGAATGGGTGCGGGGCGATGAAGATGGCAGAGGTATTTTTAACGGAGATATAGGATATATAGATGAAATTGACGTTGAGGAAAAGCTCCTTAAAATAAATTTCGACGGCAAAATTGCTTCCTATGATTTTTCCTTGCTTGATGAAATAGATCACGCATATGCCATTACAGTCCATAAAAGCCAGGGTAGTGAATATCCCATAGTAATAATACCCGTAACTAAATGTGCGCCTGTTCTACAGACACGCAATCTTATTTACACGGCTATAACGAGAGCTGAAAAGATGGTTCTTCTGATAGGAGATAAGGACGTGCTTGAAATAATGGTGGGAAATGACACTCATATTTTACGAAATACAGGACTAAAGTCCTTTTTAAGGAATAATCAGATATGAGATTTTTGGAATTTCTTAAAAGAGGATTTTTGGTAAGACAATGCGTTATATGTCTTGATCCTATTGATTATGATAGGAAATTAGCAATATGTGACGATTGTCATAAATACTGGATAAGTACTCTTGATTTACTTTGCGATAAGTGTGGGTACGAAAGCGAGTACTGTATCTGTACAAATAAAAGGATGATGAGAAGCGTTGATTTTGCAGCCTTCTGTATCTTTTATAAAAAGGATTCCGATAATCCCGTAAAGCAGATCGTGTATAGACTGAAGAAGGAATATATGGGTGAGGTATTTGAGCTTTGCGCCGAGCTTATGGCTCAAAGAGCAAAAAAGGAATTATACAAGCGTAATTTGAAAGCAAGTGATTTCTGCGTTACCTATCCAACCAGGAGAAAAAGATCTACAGCAAGATATGGCTATGATCACAGCAGAGAAATAGCTAAGCTTTTGGCAAGGAAGCTTGGTGTACCGTTAGTGCCGTGCTTTAAAAACTCCGGTAAGAAGGAGCAGAAGAAATTAGACAGAGAAGAAAGACTCGCCAATGCGAGAGAATCCTATACCTTGCTTGAAAATGCGGATGTTAGGGATAAGAACTTTATAATAATTGACGACGTAATAACAACGGGCTCGACACTCAATGCTTGCGCTACGCTTCTTAAAGAAGGCGGAGCAAAATGTGTTGCGGCAATTTGTTTTGCAAAAGATATATAATTTGGAGGTAATGATATGTTAAAAGGTATTCCAAACATTTTGTCCCCTGAGCTTTTAAAGGTTCTTTGTGAAATGGGACACAGTGACAGAATTGTAATTGCGGATGGAAATTTCCCCGCAGAATCTATGGGTAAAAACGCAATAGTGATAAGATGTGACGGACACGGCGTTCCTGAGCTTCTTGATGCTATTTTGCAGGTGTTTCCCCTTGATACCTACGTTAAAAAGCCCGTATCTCTTATGGAGGTAATGAAGGGTGATAACGCAAAAACTCCTATCTGGGATACATACAAGGAGATTATTGCGAAGCACGATGAACGCGGAGCGGATACTGTAGGAACAATAGAACGCTTTGCTTTCTACGAGGAGGCCAAAAAGGCTTACGCTATTATTGCTACAAGCGAAAAGGCTATTTACGCTAACGTAATGCTTCAAAAGGGCGTTATTTAATTCGGTAAACAAAAAACAGAGGCTTTTTTAAGCCTCTGTTTTTATGTTAGCTGAAATTATTTTGCTTTGTTTACGCAATATTCTGTATCTCTTGCAATCATAAGCTCCTCATTTGTAGGAAGAACATATACCTTAACCTTGGAGTCGGGAGTGGAGATCAAAACGATATCGGACTGTCTTAATGTCTAAGTCGGATCGTAGCCATGT
>JAZQLK010000094.1:0-2018 GCA_045542635.1 Eubacteriales bacterium | reverse complement strand
GTGCTTGTATCGTAAACTCCGTCCACAGGATATACCTTTGGTATAGACGGATAATTTTTTGATATTCTGTTAAGGCGGATCTGTATCTGCTGCACGTCGTTACCGATGGCGCCGAGAGTGAGATCGCGCTCGGGTAAGGGCTGGGAGATATTTTCAACGGGAGCGTTTTTTACAATGCTTATATCATTTCCGTAGTAGTACTGTAAAATTTCAAGTGGGGTATAGCCTTGATTTGCAAGGTCAACAGTACCCCATTGCTCAAGACCCTCGCAACGGATTTCCTCGCCGTCGCAATAGGCGGTAAAGTAGGGCTCAACCCCTCCGCCCTTTACCACGTAATCGTTGAAAAGCTCGTCGACTATTTCGGAAACATTTTCAAAATAATCCCGTCCGTAAACGAAGGATTGATCTATGGCTATTGAATTGGTAATGTCGAAATTGTATCCGCGTGAGCGGTAGTATTGGGTATAATATCTGTTAAGTGCGTAGGAAATCTGGGCGTAAACGTTGGCTCTTATGGCGTTTTCGGGCCAGGTGGGATAGATTTCGCTGGATGCTACGTTCTTTATGTAGTCGGCGAAGGGGACTGTAACGTTTTCCGCGTTCGATTCGGGAGAGCCCAGATGAACCGTTATGTACGCGGGAATTATGGGTTGGTTAGGCATATATCCTCCTTTGTTACTGTAAACGGCTGTCGGGAATTCTTGTAAATCTTCCCAATGGGTCGGGGCTTGCATCGTAGGGATCGGAAAATTCCGACAGGGGTATTAAATTGACCTGTTGGATAGATGTTATCCCTTGAAATACGGGAACGTTTATTTTTTCCGAGTCGTAGTATCCGTCGGCTGATACGGTTACGAAATAGGATGTATACGGCTTTTTTGCACCCGGAGAGAGGGAAAGCTCTCTGTTGACCGCTTTGAGAGCCAGCTTATCCGTTTTTCCCGATTGGTCCGTTTTCTGAGTGTATACGGCATTTCCCCGAGCGCCTGTATCATCTGAATACTCATAAACGTACACTAAGGCGTTTTCAACGGGGAGTGCGCCGTTTGCCGTAAGAGTCTGTACAATGAGAAAGCCTATGGCTTCTGTTTCTTCGTTCATATATTCACCTCCGTGCTTTATCTATAACAGTTTATGCGCAAATTGAAATTTGGTCTTGATTTTTTTCTTTTTTGGGTGTATAATTACCCAAAGTGAGTTCGCAACCATCCTCACTATAATCAAAACTAAGGAGAAAAATATGAAAGCTGAAAAAATTCGCAATTTAACCTACGGCGCTATGATAGCGGCTCTTTATTTCGTGCTTACCTGGATGTCGGAGCTTGCGGGTCTTGCTTATATGACACCGCAGATAAGGCTTGGTGAGGCGCTTTGCGTTCTTACGTGGTTCACCCCCGCCGCAGTACCCGGTCTTTTTGTGGGATGCATTCTTGCAAATCTTACTATGGGCTGCGTTATATGGGACGTTGTCTTTGGCTCCCTTGCCACTCTTATCGGAGCGTACGTTGGCTCTAAAATGAAGAAGAAATGGCTTGTGCCGTTACCCACCGTAATTTCCAATACCGTAATAGTTCCCTTCATTATTATATATTGTTATATGGATACGGTGAGCCTCGGAGTGTACGGTGTAACTGCCGTTACTGTTCTTATAGGAGAAATCGTGTCGGCGTACGCAATAGGAATTTTACTTTTGCTCGCTATGTCAAAGCATCGGATATTCAATAAGAAATAAGGTACAGAAACGCCCGTGTGTAACCTACGGGCGTTCTTTTTAAAAAAATCATAATTTTTGAGAAAAGGTATTGACAAAGCCCTCCCAATATGATATTATAGGTAGGCACAAAAAATAAATATAAGCCCCTGTAGCTCAGACGGTAGAGCACTTGACTTTTAATCAAGGTGTCCGGAGTTCGAATCTCCGCAGGAGCACCAAAAAGAAAAGTCGCGTAAGCGGCTTTTTCTTTTTGTACTCTTCACTCTTCACTCTTCACTCTTCACTCTTCTCTAAATCTCCC
>JAZQLK010000093.1:0-5418 GCA_045542635.1 Eubacteriales bacterium | reverse complement strand
TAAAGTGAGCCCCGTTTAGTTCACCCTGTGTCGCTTTTTTATTTTTAATAATTATTACTATTCGGTTATCCTGTCAAGATAATCCATAATTTTTTTAATGTAATCAAGCTTATAGCCTAAAATCTCCATAGGCGCCTGTCTTTCTCCCGGTATTTCAAGATTGTACATTCCCTCGTAGCCGAGAGCCTTCATTTCGCGTATTACGGAAACGAAATCAACGCTTCCGCATCCGAAGGGCATCAAGTGCTGATCCCTTTGTCCCTCGTTATCCGCAAGATGGAGCGCCTTAATGTGCTTACCCGCTTTTCTGATGAAATTAACCTGATCTCTGTCACGCAAATTAAGATGTCCCGTATCAAGACAGATACCAAGATTTTCGCTTCCGAATTTTCCAATAAAATACATAAGGCCGTCAACGTTATTTATAAATTCCGTGCTTATAAGGTTTTCTATGCAAATTACCATATCCGTGCCCTTAACGTAATCTAAGATCTTAGCAAGAGCTTTTTCATTTTCTGCAATCTTCTGCTCCGTCGTAAGGAAGCTATCCTCTCTCCACGCAAGGGAATCAAGGTGCAAAACCGCATTTTTAACACCCATAGCAAGAAACAGATCTATCTGCTTTTTAAGGAATTCCATTCCCTCGGGCATACAAAGCTTCGCTTCATAGGAAAGATGTCCTTGGGTAATATCGACGGAAAGCTCGGCGGCAAATTTTGCGAAATCCGCGCCCGCCCTTTTAATATCTCCACGCTTCATAAGGTCATAGGCGTGCTCAAAGGAAATCTCGCAATAGTCAAAGCCGTGAGATTTCAGCTCACGCAAGGTATCCTCGGGGCTCTGTCCGAAATAATAGCTGGACCAAACACTAAGCTTCATAATAGTTCTCCTGTTAAAAACTTGATATAATAATTTCACAGTATACCCGATAGCAAATATCATATAATATCGGGATACTCTGCGTTTGCTCTTATGTACTCTAAATTATATCACTCAGGATGGGAGTTTTCAATATCACGACGCAAAAAAGAAAGGGGATTTATCTCTCTTTATTGACTTCTTAACCACATTATGGTAAAATGACATTAAGGTATATAATATCCAAGGAGGCTTTATATGAATAACAGAAAACAGGTTCTTGAATATTTTGAAAGGAATAAGAATTTTTTCGAAAATACCGTGTACCCCAATATTGAAAAGCACCGTAAGGGAGATATAAAAATTCTCTTTAAGGATAAGAACGGAAATAAAATACAAAACGGTATAATTAAAATCAAGCAGCTTACCCACGAATTCAAATTCGGCGCTAATATATTTATGCTTGACGAGCTTGAAACCGAGGCTAAAAACCAAGCCTACAAGGAATGCTTCAAAAAGCTTTTCAATATGGCTACCCTTCCCTTCTATTGGAATTCCGTTGAGGAGGAGCGGGGGAAGTTCCGCTTTGATAAGGACTCGCCGAAATATTATCGCCGTCCCGCCATTGACCTCTGTATGGAGTTCTGCGAGGAAAACGGAATCGAGCCCCGTGAGCATGCGTTAGCCTACGAGCGTATGTTTCCTAAATGGCTGAAGGATGCATCGGTTGACGAGATCAAATCCGCTCTTGAATTAAGATACAAGCAAATTGCAAAAAGATACGCGAGCAAAATTCCCACCATTGAGGTAACCAACGAAATGCTGTGGGGACACGATAGCGGCGCGACCGCCTTTTATAATGAACCCGATTACGTAGAATGGTGCTTTAAGACCGCGGAAAAATATTTTCCCGATAATCAGCTTGTAATAAACGAATATACGGATGCCTATTGGGGAGGAAATTGCAGAGCCACTGACTCCTACTATGCCTACATAGAAGCAAATCTTTTGAAGGGAGCAAGAATTGACGCTATCGGCGCTCAATTCCACGTGTTCGAATCAAGGGATAATGAGCTAAGAAAATCAAGCTATCTTTATAATCCCGTATGCCTCTACGATCATATGAATTTGTACTCCCGCCTTGCCGACAAGCTTCAGGTAACGGAAATTACGATTCCCGCCTACTCAAATGATATAGAGGATGAGGAAATACAGGCAAGGCTTCTTGAATATCTCTATACCGTATGGTTCTCCCATCCCGCTACGGAGCAGATCATCTATTGGAATCTGGTTGACGGCTACGCCTACGTGGCAGACCCCACTCCCGAGAAGATCTCCCGTACACAAGGCGATATGACCATTGGCGAAAACGTATATTACGGCGGACTCTTACGCTTTGATTTGAGCCCCAAGCCCGCATACGAGGCTCTTGACACCCTTATAAACAAGACCTGGAAAACGGAGCTTTCCGCCGAAATTTCCGACGGATACGCTTCTGTACGCGGCTTCTTTGGAGAATACGAGGCGGAAATCGAGGTTGACGGAAAGATAACAAAATCACGCTTCACCCTTTCCAAAAACGGAAAAAACGAATTTGAAATAACGGTATAAAAAAAGACGGAGAATTATAATTATTCTCCGTCTTTTTCTTTTAAATTATTATTTTAAGATTACCGTCCCCATATAACGGTAGCTTCTGAATCTACCCATGTGCTATCCCAATTATCAAGCTTTCTTGACGTAGCGCAGGTTATGGTCAATGACGGGCATTTAGCAAACGCATCATACCATATTCTCGTTACTCCAATCGGAATATAAACGCTTTTAAGATTATCACAGCTGTAAAAAACACGGTTGCCAATATCTGCCAAAGAGCTTGGCAATATAACCTCTTCAAGATACTCGCAGTTGTTGAAGGCGCCGTCGTCTATCTCCACTATTCCGTTCGGCACCGTAAAGGTAGCTCTTTCGTTGCCACACGGATATCTTATAAGAATATCATCATAATACAGCACTCCGTCAGCAGAATAAAAGTACGGATTATCGGGGTCTACGTAATAGCCTTTAACGCTATCGCATCCCGTAAAAACGTTAAAGCGGCTATCTCTGCCTAATGATCTTAAAGTACTTGGTATATACATCTCCTCAAGCGCCTGGCAATTTTCAAAGGCGTACGATTCTATCTGTTCGACACCCTCGGGAATCGTAATGGAGGCAAGAGAGACGCATCCGAAAAAGGTGTTCTCAGGAATATTGGAAATGCCTGTGGGAAGCTTGACCCCCGTAAGGCTCTTGCACTTCACAAAAATACTGTAGCCCAATTCCTTGACGCCGTCGGGAATCTCAACGAAAACAAGATTTTCGCATTGAGAAAAGGTGTAATGCTCAATACGAGTCAAGCCCTTTGAAAGCCTTACGGACGTTAAGCCGTCGCATTTCATAAACACGGCAATTCCCATTTCCGTCACCGTGTCAGGGAGGATTATCTCGGTAAGACCGGAGCATCCCTCAAAGGCACTTCTGCCTATATAGGTTATACCGCTCGGAATATCAATTTTCTTGATATTTTCGCAATTTAAAAATGCTTCCCTGCCGATAGCGGTTACGGGTAAGCCCTTATATTTATCGGGTATTACCACCTTACTGCCTGTAATATTTCCTATTCCTATGACGGAATATGAGGAACCATCATCGTTTAATAAATATTCGAGTCCGTCGATTACCGGTATTGCAGAAACGATATACTGCTGTTTAAGTATTTTACCGCACAAAGAGCATTTTTTGCCCTCGGTAAGCCCTACGCTTGTAGTGGTAGGAGCCCTTGATGCGATTATCTCCTCTACGTGCTGGCACTCTATTGGCTCTTCAACAGGTGGAAGAGTCGTCGTATTATCTGCGGTTGTTGTATTACTTACAGTAGTAATGATTTCGTTTTCTGCGGTCGTTGTGTTATTATCGGTATCACACGCAACCAATGAAATGGATAAAGAGCATATAAGCATCGCAAATATCAGTGATATCAGCTTGTTCATAAGATTTCCTCCTTTTCTACGTAATATCTGGGAATCAATTTTCCGTATATCCGCCCCACGCCTCGTTCCATTTTGTTAAGGTTTCCAGTGCGGAGGGACGGTTGGCATCATATGATTTCTTAAATTTATCATATCCGTCATACATTTCGGAAACGGGTTTAGATAAAATGGATCCCCAATTTACCGCCGCGCCTGCATCATATGATATGTTAGGTATAATATATTCCGTAATCATTTCCATATCATATTCGGATTTAAAGAACTCTGATTTTTGTTCAATGTAAGCCTTATAGGTGTATTCGCTTCCCGTCCACGAAAGCACGTCAAGAAAATATTCCGACATAGACCTGTCCTGTGTATTCTTGGGTATGCACATAAGGTTGATTATAGACATTCTACAGGGAACGCAATACCGTCCTTGAGATTCGTTAAACATCGGGAACGGCACCACTCCAATGTTTTCGTATTCCCAAATATCTGCGTTACTTAATTCGTCTTGATAAAACAGCATAAGATTATCCCTGAATACATTTACGGAGCTTTCCAGACCATACATATAACTGCGCCAGTAATTTGATTTGTATGCCGAATTTACAGCGGAAATTATGTTTTGCATATCCAAATCATTAAGGGAAACCGTCCATTCTCCTGTAGCTTCATCCACCTTCACGCTCTTCACCCCAAAGAATGTATGTACTACGCTATAATTTGTACAAATTATTCCATATGTACTTGTATCTCCATAACATCCGTCATCCTTGTATGCAGTTATGGCAAGCTCCAGCATCTTATCAAAGGTCCACTCGCCTTCTCTTACCATATTGTAAAGTTCAGACTCCTTACATACGTCCTTCAAAACGTTTTTATTGAAAAAAAGTACATCTGCCGCCTGCATAGATGTTATGGAAAAGCCACCGTCCACGAAGAAGGTGTGCCCCTTTGCCGTGTATGCTTCTACCGACGATTTGTTGTAATAGGAATTTGAAAAATCAATGTAATCTCTGTTGGCTAAATCGTACACAGAGCCGTTTGCAACAATGCTCTGTACTCTCATAGCGCGAGGGAGTGCAAGATCGTAATATACGTTACCCGAGGCTATCGCTTCTTCAAGAGCATCGTGCATACCGTAACGGGTCGCGTTTATCCAGTTCAAATCTACTCCGTAGGTTTCTTTAATAAGCTCCTGTCTTTCAAGAACCGCAGCATCAATTTTAGTACCGAAGCCCGATTCCTTGCCGTAGTCTACGCAAAGCTCCAAAACGCTCCAAGGTGCGCTCGGCTCTGCCGACCAGGTGGAGCAAGCGATATTCAAGGTCTTACCCGACCAATCTCTCTTTATATCATTGCTTGAGGTGTATCCCGCTATGGTTTTCACGGTAGCGGATATTTCTCCAACCTTCTTCCCTTCGCCGTTTTGAAGGTCATATTCATACTTTACCTTAATTGTATATGTGGTATTTGAGTCAAGACCCTCGAATCTTCTAACGTCTTTGTTCTCCGCAGTCCTTATTTTAGAGTCGCCCTTATA
>JAZQLK010000092.1:0-2177 GCA_045542635.1 Eubacteriales bacterium | reverse complement strand
AAAAACAAAGGACGTGAACCCTTATTCTTATTCCTTGCTTCTTAAAATACAAACGCTATGGGCGGCAATTCCCTCTTTTCTTCCCGTAAAGCCAAGCTTTTCCTCGGTAGTAGCCTTAACGTTTATCATATCTACGGAAATATCAAGGGTATTTGCCAGAGTACATCTCATATTCTGAATATGAGGTGCCATTTTAGGAGCCTGTGCGATTATTGTACAGTCAATATACTCTATTTCAAAATTTTTGTCCTTAATTCTGCAAAGAACATTTTTTAAAAGAATTTTACTGTCTATATTTTCAAATTCCTTGGCAGTATCCGGAAAGAGATTGCCGATATCGGGAAGTCCTGCGGCGCCAAGCAATGCATCGCATACGGCGTGAATAAGCACGTCTCCGTCAGAATGAGCAAGAAAACCCTTATCATAAGGTATTCTTATACCGCCAATTACAAGGCTGTCGCCATCCGTGAAGCGATGAACGTCATATCCGTGTCCTATTCTCATTCTGCCTGTCTCCCCTCTCTCTTGGATATAACGTATTCGGCATACTCTATATCCTCCTTAACGGTGATCTTTATGTTTTCTCTGCCCGTATCAACAAGCTTAACCTTAAAGCCCGCCTTTTCCGCAAGCATACAGTCGTCTGTTACCTCAATATTCTTCTGTCTTGCGTTATATGCGCTTGCTTTATATGTTTTTGTTTCAAACACCTGAGGAGTCTGTACGTTCCAAACAAATTCTCTGTCAAGAGTTCTCTTTACAAGTCCGTTTTCATCAACCCATTTAATGGTATCAATAGCCTGACAAGCAGCGGAAGCCGCATTATATTCAACTGCCTTTTTAAGCACCGCTTCAATTATTTCCTCAGTTACAAGGCATCTTGCACCGTCGTGGAATATAACGTATTTTGTCTTTTCCGATATATGTCTGAAGCCGCGAAATGCAGAATTCTGTCTTGTATCTCCGCCGACAACTATACATCTGATCTTCTTAAAATCATTTATAACAATAAGCTCCTTGTATTTCTGCAAATCTTCCTTGCGAACTACAAGGATTATTTCCTTTACGCACTTGGCTTTTTCAAATACGGAAATTGTTCTTTCGGCAACACCCTTGCCGCACACCTGAGCCATCTGTTTATTTTCAATACCCTTGCCAAATCTTGTTGAATTA
Organism: Eubacteriales bacterium; assembly: GCA_045542635.1. Classification (GTDB taxonomy): domain Bacteria; phylum Bacillota; class Clostridia; order Oscillospirales; family CAG-272; genus RGIG2000. The sequence goes on along the minus strand of JAZQLK010000092.1, from coordinate 1,004 downwards.
CCTGCGCACAAAATAATTGCAGAGGTATATCCCTGCTTTACAGTATCTATTGTTTTGGCTATTTTAGAAAAAAGTCCCATAATTACCTCCTTGGGTAAAGATATCTATATAAAAAGTAAAATAATATCCGTTTACACGTATTATGATATAATATTTAACTCTTTTTGTCAATATTATAAACGAAAAAATAAAAAAGAGTCAATTTAATTGACTCCTTGATAATATGCGAAATTTCAGAGGAAGGTTCAGAAATTTGATGCGGTGAAAAATTCACCCCATCAAATAAGAACGCAGTAGTGGTAAGTTCATCAATACTGTTCCTGAAGCCATTTAAGCATTTCGTCAAGTTCATTGGAAGGAAGAGTGTTATTACCGTAAAGAAGGTCAAGCATCTTTACAAATGAACCGTCGTGATATTTATTAAGAAAATCAACTGTAATAGCCTTCACGTAGTCTTTTCTTACGGCATCAACAAAATAATATCTTTCCTTTCCTCTTTTTTCGGAATGAATAAATCCTCTATCTTCAAGTCTTGTAAGGAATGAAATAAGAGTAGGAGCCTTCCAACCCTTTGCTTTACCGACATTTTCCATAAGATATGCCGTATTGACCGGATAGGATTTACTGTTCCAAAGGGCTACCATAACGTCAAATTCAGCCTCGGGCAATTTCTTCGAGATGTCCATTTTCATTTCCTTTCTTTCTTTATATTTGCCACTCTATTATACACTTGTCTAATATGTTTGTCAATAAGAAATTTTGTTTTTTCGACAAAAATTTTGCACCGTTAAAAAACGGTGCGGGGAGTGGTTATTTTAGAAAGAAACTTTTCTTACGCAAAGGTCCGCAATATCGGAAATTGTGCGAAGCTCGACTATTTCAAAGTCCTCAATATGTATATCAAAAACGTTTTCTATTCCCATAATTATCTTCATCAAATTAAGAGAGTCCATATTAAGCTCACTAAAAGTCATTTCCCGGTTAAGCTCCTCTACCGCTATTGA
>JAZQLK010000091.1:0-8007 GCA_045542635.1 Eubacteriales bacterium | reverse complement strand
TAAGACTTATGTTTGCGCTTATTCCCATTTTCACATTAAACCGTAAGCCTCCCGCACGTCTTGCGGCAGACTACGATTTCTAATTAAAATGTTAAACGGTACGCCGCGTTTCCGTATTTCAATGGAAACGCCAAGCGTACCGTTTTATTATAAAAAACCCGACGGCGTGTCTGTTTTAATGTGGTTTATACGCTGATAGAAGGTGTATTTAATGGAATCGGCAATTATATCGGCAAAGGAGATTACCGACAGGTCAATATCGCTTGGAGACACGTGATATCCAACTGCATCGAGACCTTTTGTAATTGTGTCAAGATCGCAGGACGTGGGCACGCCTATGGCAAGCACAGGTATGCCGAGGGTAGCTTCGCTTATTTCTTTTTTGTGATTTCCGACACCGCTTCCGGGTTGGACCCCGAGGACGGAGAGCTGAAGCGTGGCGGTCAGCCTTTCAAGACTCCTTGCGCACAGAGAGTCAATAGCTATTATGAGATTGCATTGCGAAAGGGAGGAAAACGTTTTTACGGTATCAAAGGTTGAAAATCCGCTTTCCCCCTCAACTCCCGGTGCAATTATGCGAATTTTTCTTTGAAACCCTTCAAGACCTACGGTGGTGTACAGCCTGTCCGCTACCAAAGGACCCAATGAATCGGAAGAGATGCTTCTGTTTCCGAGTCCGCATACAAGAATACTGTCAAAGCCTTCCGTGTTTTCCGAAAGCATTTTCCCAATACATCGGGATAACGCGCTTGATACGGACGCCTTGTATCCGCTGTCATACTTGTAGGGCTTGCCTGTGTATATCAGCGCGTTTTCTGTTTTTCCGCTTTCCTTAGAAACAGAAAAGGTACAGGTCAGCTCATTTATTTCGCTTGTGTAAACCCGGTATTTCGTTTTTTCCTTGACGGGCTTTTCGCAGGCAAGGTCCGTTCGATAGAATTTTTTCATAAAAACTCCTTATTTTTAAAATTTAAAGCAAAATTATGTTGAATAAAAGTGCAATTTGTGATATCATAGTAACGTATGAGGCAGAGAGAGGAAGATTGATAGTAAATGAGTAACTTTATCAAGGACAAGAACGAAATTAAAATTTTTATACTTTACCTAATGGACAGAATAGGCTATCCCGTTAAATTCAACGACGTGTGCAGTATCCTTTATCAGGAAAATATAGTAAGCTACTTTGAATGCGGAGATTGCTTTACTGAGCTTGTGGACGCGGGACATATCACAGAGCTTCCCAAGGATGACAGCGAGGAGGAGAATCTTTATATCGTTTCTTCAACGGGTAAGACCATTGCGGTTGAATTGAGCGACACTATTGCCGCAAGCATAAGAGAATCAAGCTACAGAAGTGCCATAAGACATCTTTCCTTCGAGAAGAGAGGTGCCGTTACCGATTCCTACGTAAAGACCCTCGATAACGGAAAATATATGGTGCATTGTGAAATTACCGAGTGCGGAAGAAAGGTGCTTGATATCAACGTAGAGGTAGACTCAAAGATTGAAGCGGAAAGAATGGTAAGAAACTTTAATCGCCGCCCTGAAATAGTATACCGTGGCACATTAGCTCTTGTTTCGGGAGAAACAAATTATATTTTCGAATGATTGATATTTTCAATAAACCATATAAAATTGGTTATTTTTCACAAAAATACGTCAAAAAATTTGTTATTTTCTAAAAATATGTGAAAAAATGCTTGACAGGGCGAAATTGTATTGTTATAATATGAAGTATAATGGAGTAATACGTATGGATGAGGTTGTTGAACTTGTTAAAAAGGCGCGTAGCAGTGATAGCTATGCCTTTGAGCAGCTTCTTTCCAAATACGAAGCCTTACTTAAAAGTATGGCTGAAAAGTATTCTAATATGTGTGATGCACCCGCGGGGCTTTACGATGACTTTCTTCAAGAGGGCAAGATGGCGTTTTACAATTCCGTTTGTACCTATGATTTTGAAAGCGTAGTAACCTTCGGCGCATACGCTAAGGTTTGTATAAGAAATAAGCTTGTATCCTGTGTCCGCGTTATAAACTCCAAAAAAAGACAAAAGCGCTCTGATTCAAAAGATAACTACGATTTGGAAAATCCACAGGACACCCTGTTAGTGCGAGAACTTGAAAAAAAACTTTTTTCCCTTGCTCAGGATTGCTTATCAGCTTATGAAAAGAAGATCTTCACCTTCTACGTAAGAGGGGAGAGAGCTAAAGAAATCTCTCGGAGGATCGGTAAGAGCGAAAGATCTGTTAATAACGCCATTTACCGAATAAGGGTAAAGCTTAAGCAGATCGCAGATAACGGTACTTAGCGTAACGCTTTGTATAAAATTTTTTACCCAAAGGTAAGGAGAGAAAAAATGTTCGAGGACAAGACATTAAAGTGCAAAGAATGTGGTCAGGATTTCGTGTTCACAGCAGGTGAGCAGGAGTTCTATCAGGAAAAGGGATTTCAGAATGAGCCCCAGAGATGCAAGGCTTGCAGAGACGCAAAGAAGAATGCAGCTAAGGCTCCTCGTGAAATGTTCACCACAACTTGCGCAAAGTGCGGTAAGGAAGCTAAGGTTCCTTTCCAGCCCAACAGCGACAGACCTGTATACTGCAGTGAGTGCTTCGCTGAAATGAAAAATCTCTAATATTCGTATATACGGGAATATCTGTAAGGGCGTAAGCTCCTTAAATGGCATATATTTTTGTTAAAAATTTAGGATTTGATAAAAACGGACTTTTATGTTTTGTAAAGGTCCGCTTTTATTTTTTACTTTAAAATCTTCAAAAGGTCTGTACAAAATAAAATATATATGATAAAATAACTATGTATAAATATCTTTGAACAAGGTGATTGAATTGAAAAACGAAAAGACGTTTAATAAAAATAACAAATCGGGTAAGGGAGGATATTCCGCCCCCCGTTATAACGACGACAGGGAGCTTAAGAACGAAGGAAACGAAAGCGGTGTTGTAAGTGGAAGAAACGCTGTTAGCGAGCTTCTTAAGTCCGACAGAACCGTTGATAAAATATACGTAAGAAAGGGTAACCACGAGGGTTCGATTACGGTTATAGTTGCAAAGGCGCTTGACAAGAGAATACCCGTTGTTGAGGTTGAGGATAAGAAGCTTGATTTCATAAGCGGAGGAGTAAACCATCAGGGCATCGTCGCTATGGCGGCAATGAAGGATTACGTAAGCGTTGACAGAATACTTGAAATAGCCGAGGAAAGAGGAGAAAAGCCTCTTATCGTAATTTGCGACTGTATTGAGGACCCCCATAATCTCGGAGCTATAATCAGATGCGCAGAATGTGCGGGCGCTCACGGAATCATTATTCCCAAAAGACACGCGGTTGGAATTACCCCTGCGGTATATAAATCCTCTGCAGGCGCTATTGAGCATATGGCAATTGCCAAGGTTTCAAATATTGCAACCACAATAGAGGAGCTTAAGAAAAAGGGTGTTTGGATTTTTGCGTCCGAGGCGGGCGGAGATCCTTATTATGAAACTGATTTTAACTGTGCAGCCGCAATAATTCTCGGTTCCGAGGGTAACGGCGTTGGCAGACTTATAAAGGAAAGAAGCGATTATATCGTGTCTATTCCTATGTACGGACAGGTTAATTCTCTTAACGTGTCCACCGCCGCATCCGTAATACTCTGTCACGCGGCGAGAATACAGAGAGAGGGGAAATAAGTAATGGAGGATAAATACAGCCAGCTGGAGATGGACGTTGGCAACGTAGAGCGGGTTGAAGCGGACCCGAACGGTGTAAACAAAGAAAAAAGAATATATCAGAAAAATCCGTCTACCATTAAAATAGAGGAAAATCATCTTTATTACCCGGACGAGGATACGGAGCTTGACCTTGTATCTCCTAACCAGGAAATATTCAATAAAGTATCCGGAAGCATTAAAAAGAGCGGAGAGGGAAGAGAAATTCCGTACTCTGCGTGGAACCGTAAGGAGGACAGCGACGAGCATACTCCTTCCTTTGACGATACTTATGCCAATACTGCGGAAACCCAGCACAATTTTATGAAGACCTTTGGTATCATAGAGAACACGGGTAAAAGCGTAAGCAGTGATGAAACCAATCAGACTACTGCGGAAATCGAGTCAATGCAGGGAGATATTCATTCCGATTATTACGAATACACCGACAGACAGCAGAGAAAAGAAATTATCGGAATGTACAAGTACGCAAAGAAAAGCATTAAAATCAAGCTTATAATCGCATCGGTATTTACGTTTTTGCTTCTTCTTACGGAAAATATCGGATTTTTCTCCTCGGCGCTTTATGAAAAAATGAATATCGCCGCTCACCCTTATATATTTTTCTTCGTTGATATGTTTCTTCTTATAGGATGTATGGCTTGCGCATATGAGCAGCTTTATTATGGAGGAAAATCAATTCTTTCGAAGGAGCATATTCCCGAAAGCGTAAGCGTATACGCCTGTCTTGTGGGAGCTGCGTATTCACTTATAACGCTTATATTCGTGCCCTTCGGCTTCCAGCAGAAGCTTTATAATTTCCCCGTAGCCCTTATTTGCGTATTATCTCTTGCGTACTCATACGTAAACGTAATAAGAGAAAAATACGGCTTCAGCGTTGTTTCCGCCAAGGAAACAAAGTTTGTTATAAACAAGCTTGCCGGTGATGATGCGGAAACCGAATACGAAACCTTCACAACAACAGGCGAGGACGTAACGGGAGGCATCAATATAGTAAAGGTAGAGAAGGCTAATTTTGTAAAAAGATATTTTGCAAGAACCAATACCTCTGCAGACGTAAAGAACGTAATGGACGTATACTCTCTTGCCTCTCTTATAATTCCTCTTGTGTTCTTTATAATCGCTATTATAAGAGGCTCATTGTTTACGGATGCTCTTGCTATATGGTACGAGGGCTTTCTTGCAGTTCTGCCCGTGGGATTCTTATTTACTTACAGTGTCCCGTTTCTTATGGGTAACAGAAAGCTGTTTAATGAGGAAACATCAATTATCGGTGAGGAAGCAATCAAGGAATTTTCCGATATCAGAGTACTGTCTGTAAACGATACAACCGCATTTCCGCCTCAGAACGTAAAGCTTCAGAATTTCAAGGTTTATAACGATTACAGTATAGAAAGAGTTCTTTACTACGCGGCAAGCGGCTTCAGCGTCGTTGGCGGACCTCTTGAAGCGGTGTTTGACGTTGCGACAAGGGATGCAATGCAGAGAAGCAAGCGTACAAAATTCGTTTGCTCCGGCAGAAGCTTCTTCTGTGTTAAGGTTGATAACGACACCTTGATTTTTGCGGACAGATACGGTATCGCATCCCAGGGCGTTGAGGTTCCCACCGAGAGGGAAAGCATTGATGACGGTACAAGCGTTATGTATATGGCGTGCAACGGTAAGCTTTGTGCTAAAATGTACATAAATTATATAATTGACGAGGAGTTTGCCAAGACTGTACGCTCACTTAACAAAAACGGTACGGCAGTTATGATACGTACCTTTGACCCCAACCTGAACAATGAAATTATTAAAAAGCAAACGGTATTCAAAAAATCCGAGCTTTGTGTAATAAAGCTTAATGACAATGCTCAGATTTCCAAGGTGATAGATAAGGCGGATAGCGGCATTGTGTCCAAGGGACGCTCACGCTCTCTCCTTAAGGCTATTCCCGTTTGCAAAAATATAACCAAGATAAGAAAGGCAGCTTTGATTGTAAAGGTAATTGCATCTATTACGGGACTTGCGTTATTGGGACTTACGGTATTTGGAGTAATATCCTCGATTCCGACGCTTTTCGTAGGACTTTTCTACGTACCGTGGATGCTTATTATATTCGCTATAAGCGCGATTTACCTTGCGAGAATAAATTAAAATGCAGAATTTAAGTACAATTTTAAAATCCGTATCAAAGCCCGGAAGATATACGGGCGGAGAATATGACAGATAATCAAGGATAAGGAGAAGGTTAATTTACGAATCGCCTTCTGCTTTCCCGACACCTATGAAATAGGAATGTCAAACCTCGGCGTGCGTATTCTTTACGGCGCACTTAATCAGATAGAGGACGTATGGTGCGAAAGAGTATACGCTCCCTGGCCCGATATGGAAGAAAAAATGAGGGAATATAATATTCCTCTTTTCGCCCTTGAAAGCAAGGATGCAATCAAGGATTTTGATATTATCGCGACCTCCTTACAGTATGAGCTTTGCTACACAACGGCTGTAAATATGATAGATCTTGCGGGCTTGCCTATTTACGCAAAGGACAGAGGTGAGGATTCTCCCATATTGCTTGCGGGAGGTCCCTGCGCATACAATGCGGAGCCCGTTGCGGATTTCTATGATATTTTCAGCATAGGAGAGGGCGAGGAGGCCCTTCCCGAGCTTGCGGAGCTTATGAAAAAAATGAAGAAAAACGGCACTTACACAAAGACCGCTTTCCTTCGCGAGGCTTCACATTTGAAGGGCTTTTACGTACCTTCCCTTTATGACGTTACTTATAACGGGGACGGTACTATAAAATCCTTTGAGCCTAAATATGAGGACGTACCGAAAAGGGTTGAAAAGAGAATCGTTGCGGATCTTGATAAGTCGTATTTTCCCACAAAGCCCGTTATGCCCTTTATTGAAACGGTTCACGACAGAATAATGCTTGAAACCTTCAGAGGATGTATAAGAGGATGCCGCTTCTGTCAGGCGGGTATGGTTTTCCGTCCCGTAAGAGAGAAGAGCGCAGAGGTTCTCAATGCTCAGGCAAAGGAAATATTCAAAAATTCCGGATATAACGAAATATCCTTGACATCCCTTTCCATAAGCGATTACTCCTGTCTTACCGAGGCTACAGACCTTCTTCTTGAATGGACAAACGATAAGAAGATAAATCTTTCCTTGCCCTCGCTCCGCGCAGACAGCTTTACAAAGGAGCTTATGGAAAAGATAAGCACCGTAAGACAGTCGGGACTTACCTTTGCTCCCGAGGCAGGCACACAGAGGCTTCGTGACGCCATTAACAAGAATCTTTACGAAAGCGACCTTATGAACGCCGTAAGACTTGCCTTTGAGGGCGGTAAGAGTATGGTTAAGCTCTATTTTATGAACGGCTTGCCTACGGAGACCTACGAGGATATCGAGGGGATTTCGGTCCTTGCAAAGCACGTTGTAGATGAATTTTATAAGATGCCCGTAAGACCCAAGAAGCCCGTCAGCGTAACGGTCAGCGTTTCCTGCTTTGTCCCCAAGCCCCACACTCCCTTCCAATGGGAGCCCCAGAATACCCTTGAGGAGCTTTGCGAAAAGCAGAAATTTCTTGGCGAGAAGATTACCGACCGCAAGATAAGATATAATTGGCACGAGGCGAAGGTTTCCCGTCTTGAAGCCGTATTTTCAAAGGGTAACCGCCGTCTTTCAAGCGCTATTGCATATGCGGTGAAGCACGGAATGAGATTCGATGCATGGGACGAATATTTCGACTATGATAAGTGGATGGAGGTATTCGAAAAATGCGGTATAGACCCATCCTTCTACGCAAACAGAAGAATGGATTACGATGAAATTCTTCCTTGGGACGTTATAGATATAGGCGTTAATAAGAAATTCCTTATTTCCGAAAGCAAAAAGGCGTACGAAAGCGTTACGACTCCTAACTGCAAGGAAAAATGCTCGGCGTGCGGCGCAACTAAATTGGGAGGAAATGTGACATGGTGCCCCAGAATGAAATAATTCCTATAAGAATAAAATTCAAAAAATACGGCTCTCTTATGTACGTTTCCCATTTGGATACCGCAAAAACTATGCAGAGAATAATGCTTCGCGCAGGTGTTGATATTTGGTATAGCGAGGGCTTTAATCCTCAGCCTAAAATAGTTTTCGCAGTTCCTCTTCCTGTCGGCGTTGAGAGCGAATGTGAATTTATGGATATTAAAATAAATTCATATATGAGCTGTGAGGAAATAGCAAGCCGTCTTTCAAATAGCTTTCCTGACGAAATGAAGGTAATCGACGTTTACGTACCTGAGCAGAA
>JAZQLK010000090.1:0-2409 GCA_045542635.1 Eubacteriales bacterium | reverse complement strand
CGATATAGGCGTATCAGTTTCAAAAAAAATGTCTATACATTCACCTGCTTCTTCTCTGTAAACATCATAACGGGTTACCCATCCTTCAGGAAGAAATCTAATAGAATTTTCTTTTACTGTTAATTCTTGTTCTCCAAAATATACCGTTGATTTACCCGTGAAATGAAAAATAAGCTCGTTACTGCTTATGCAGTTTGAAAAATGAAGCTCCTTTGCTACATATTTTTCCTTTTCGACCATAATAACCTGTTTAATTGATTTGATAATAAAATTTTTATTCATATAACCCCTCCTGTTTAAATTATAATATATCTTCTTATATTTTACAATATTTAGTGTCGATTAGTACAAAAATATTATAATTGATATGTTAATTTAAATCATATCTGATAAAATGATATAAAAAGGAGGTACGCTATGAATGATAGAATAAAAGCCTTATGCTCGCTTACTCTTAAGGGTGAAATGTTCGTTGAGCCCGTTAAAACCGAATTTAACAGATGTGATTATTTTCTTGACGCTATGGAAATGGAGTCAAAGCGTCTGTGCGAATATATACTTAACCAAGAGCCGAAAATTACAGAATATTCTCTTTTTACGGGAATGTTTAACTTCGACGGAAGCGTTGTAGGCGATGCATTTAACAGAAGCGGACACAAAAATACATCCTGCGCTCTTCAGAATTTTTACCTGAAGAAAATAGAAAATCTCTCAACTATGGAATGGCAGCACGCAACGGGAGATTACACAAGAGTTTTAAATAAAGGTCTTACCGGAATAATAAGCGATATAGATAAGTCCTTATCGATACATAGCGACGAAAACGAAATCAATTTTTTGAAGGCGCTTAAAAAAGTGGCGTCAGCTATGATTTTATGGGTTGAAAAATGCTGCCGCCGTGTACGTAAATATGCAAGCGCATTGCCTGAAGGAGAAAGCAAAAGCAATCTTAAAAAGCTATCGGATGCACTTTTAAGAGTGTCCAAATATCCACCTGAAACGTTTTACGAGGCTATATTATGTATTTATATTTGCTTCAGCGCTAATCCCGACAGCGTAGGTACTCTTGACAGATATCTTTCAAAATACTATTTTGAAGATATAAAAAACAACCGTTTAACAAGGGATGAAGCCAAAGAATATTTGCAGGAGCTTTATCTAATGCTTCAGGCAACAACACGTATTACCTCCCCTAATTTTACAAGGGGTGGGCAGTCTCATTTCTGTATAGGCGGTTATCTTGCTGACGGCTCTGACGGCTTTAACGAGCTATCATCTTTAATAGTTGAAGCATTAACCGAGCTTCCAACTTACATTCCTCAGCTTACCTTTCGTTGGACAAGCAAATCATCCCGTTCCGATCTTCGATATATAATGGATATGGAAAGACAGGATCCCCATAAGCGAATAGCCTTTACCAACGATGATATGCGTATTAAATGCTATACGGAGCTTTGCGGCATTCCCTACGAAAGAGCTGTTTGTTACACAACGGTCGGATGCAACGAGCCTGCCTTTATCGGCGCTATTGCAGGAAGCACATCAAAGGGAAACCTTCTCCGATCTGTGGAAACTTTATTCCACAAGGAGTATAAAAGACTTAATGACGTAAGATCCTTTGATCAGCTATACGGAATATATGAGCAGATTCTCTTTTCAGACCTTGAAAAAATATTTGAATACGACAACAATTACAATAAGATACGGTCAAGAGATATAAACTATATTTCAAGCCTTTTTGCCTGCGATTGTATCGAAAATGCAAAAAGTATAACTCAAGGCGGATGCAATTATGCTATTGCGTCGCCAATGCTTATGGGAACCACAAACGTAATTGACTCCCTGTGTGCCATAAAGGATATGGTATTCGAAAAAAAGCTGATTTCCCTTGATACCTTGATTTCTGCGGTACGCTCTGACTGGAAGGGCTACGAAAAAATACGCACCTTGATCTTAAATGCAACTGACTTTTTCGGTAATGACGGAGAAACGTCAAATTACGTCGCCTCTCTGCTTTATAATAGCCTTTATGATTTTATGAAGGACAAGAAAAACGTCTTTGGCTATCAATGGCTTGTAGGAGATCTTGCGGGCTACAACGAGCATTATAAATGGTTTGGTGACGATACCCTTGCAACGCCTGACGGAAGATATTCGGGAGAAATGCTTAAATTCGGATTGGGTCAAAGTGAAGGTAAGGACAGATACGGTCTTACTGCTCTGCTCAATTCTGTTGCTACGGCTCATAAAAATCTTATAAGCTGCGGTTCAACGGTTACTAATATATCTCTTGATAAAAAAATCATTGAAGATGATATACAATTTGAAAAGCTTATTGATACTTTTGAAGCTTATTTCAAAAACGGAGGAGTTCATTTCCAACTCACCTACGTATCTAAGGATGATTTG
>JAZQLK010000089.1:0-4206 GCA_045542635.1 Eubacteriales bacterium | reverse complement strand
GGTGTGCTTTTCTTTTATTGGTTGCGGGGATGGGACTTGAACCACATGACCTTCGGGTTATGAGCCCGACGAGCTACCAACTGCTCCACCCCGCGATATCTGGTGCCGATGACCGGACTTGAACCGGTACGGGAATTTCTTCCCAACGGATTTTAAGTCCGTGGCGTCTGCCGATTCCGCCACATCGGCTTGTTAAAGCCTAATAATTATAGCATAGGCTTTTTGTTTTGTCAATAGGTTTTTTAAAAAAGTTACTGAATTTTATTTTTATTTTTCCCATATTAAAATATATTCCCTTTCTCTGCGAAATATACATTGAATCGAGAAGCAAAATGTGATACAATGGATACATAAAGCGGAAAGGACGGGACGAATATGAAAAAGACTATAACAAAAGCGTTATTAGCTTTAATCTGCTTGATTTTAATTATACCCTCCTTAGCGACGGTATCATACGCTGAGGAAGAAAATAACGTATACTACTGCAGGGAGGCGTTAAAATCTCTGCCTGACTCCGATAAGTTGATTTACGCCTACGACAAAATCGTGGAGGGCGTGTCTGTTTCTGACTCCGAAATACCGGTTTTTAACGGCACGGATAACATTTCCATAGATGAGCTTAAAATAGTTTACGATGCCTACAGACGGGACCACGCGGAGCATTTCTGGCTTGGAAACTCCTACACCTACTCCTACAATTCAGAGACCGTAACATCAATCAAGCCAAGCTACGTAATAAGCGGCTCCGCCCTTGATACAGCGAAGCTTGAATTTGAAAACGCCATTGACAACATTTTGGAGGGGATTACCTCCTCTATGACGGAATATGAAAAGGAAAAATATCTCCACGATGCTCTGGCTATGCGCGTTACCTACGTTGAAGACGGAAACGCCCACAACGCATACGGAGCTTTAGTTGAGGGCAAGGCGGTCTGCGAGGGATATGCGGAGGCGCTCCAATGTCTTCTCCACCGCGTGGGTATTCAGTCACTTATCGCTATCGGCTCCAGCGTTAATCCCTCCACCGGCTCATCCGAGGGTCACGCCTGGAACACCGTTAAAATTGACGGAAAATACTATCACCTTGATCTTACATGGAATGACCAGGGCTCAAAGCTCTTTTACGCTTATTTCAACGTATCCGATGAAATTATTACGAAGGATCACGTAATCGACGAAGCAGAATTTCCCCTTCCGGTGTGCAACTCCCTTGAGTCCTTCTATTTCAAGAAGGAGGGAGGATATTTAAGCACCTACAGTGTTGACTCCGTCGGTCAGCTCCTAAAAGCAAATTCATATACTGTATCCGTATATATCCCCGATGGCGTGGATGAATTTATCAATTGGTTCAAGTCCAACGTAACAAGCATCGCGCAAAAGGCAGGGGTCACCTCAACCTTTACATACGCCTATTCAAAAATCGGAAGCGAGGTTATTTTATATATAAACACCTGCTTCCACACAAGCATTTTACCCGTTAACAAAAATCCTGCCACCTGTACGGAAAACGGCAATACTGCCCATTACAAATGTCAGGACTGCGGAAAGCTTTTCGAGGACTCTGCGGCAAAGCGTGAGATCCTCAACGTAAACAGCGTTATTATCCCCGCTGGACACTCATTCACAGACACGTCCGAGGAGATTTCCCGTTTAAAATACGAGCCTACGGATTGCGGCAGCCACTATCAGTATTATTACAAGTGTTCAAAATGCGGCGAAGTAAGCTCTACAAAGTATTTTGAAAGCGAAAGAGTTGGCCCCCACTCTGTAGCCCTTGTACAGGGCATTGACGCTACCTGCTCAAGCGAGGGCAGAAAATCCTATTATTCCTGCTCCTGCGGTAAGCATTTTGAGGATGCTGACGCAAAAAAAGAGATAACGGATATAAAAAATTACGCCACAATTCAAAAATCCCCCCACGGTGATACGGACGTATTCGGCAGATGTACGGTATGCGGTGAGCTTGCGGAAATTACTGACGGAATATTGAAAATCGGTTTGGTTGCAGCATGCGCGCTTATCGGCTTGCCCGTTGTAATTGTGATACTTAAGAAAATATTCAAAAGGAAGAAGCAATAATAAAGCTACTCTGTAAGACGCCTGTACTCTTCAGACTCGGGGTTGTTTCTATTCAGCAATAGAAATTTGAATATGTTCCACGATATACGCATATAATCGTTTTTCATTTTTCCTCCAAAATTAAATATCACATTCCTTTTTCGTTACATATTGTAACATAATGATTGTAACATTTTGTTACACTAAAGTCAAGAGTATTATTGATTTTAGGAGAAGCTTATGGAAATGATAGGATTACGAGAAATAAGAAAAAAGAAGAAATTATCCCAGGTCAAGGTTTCTATGGACTTAAATATATGTCGCGAGGCGCTTTCCCATTATGAAAACGGCAGACGAAGTCCCGATATAGATATGCTTGTTAAAATGTCCGAATATTTCAACGCTTCCATAGATTATCTTATAAGAGGCGAGGAATTTAATAAAAAGTAAATATTAAAAGCAGATTTGCGAAAACGCAAATCTGCTTTTGTTTTAATAGGTGTAGAACGGATCGTTAAATGCGCCCTCGTAGTAAAGTATCTCGAAGGTATCGCCCTCCTCGTATTCGCGGTAGGTGCTGCTTGACACGTTCATCTTGTACTCTTCTCCGTTTATTTCAACGTAGAAATAATAGCTTGTTGACTTGCCGCCTGATTTGCTCTTTTCCACAATGGTTTCCTCGTACACAATAGGCTCGCTCGTGTCAAGAGCAAAATTAAGATGCTCGGCTGAGGACCAGGTCAAGCCCAGCAATACGAACACGGCGATAATTATAATAGACGCCTTTCCGCCCTTGGTATTATTCTTCTCATTATGTATAGGAATCTTATCCTTAAGTATAAGAATTACGGTAATACCCACTCCCACAAGGGTAACTATTAGTGTGGGGAGCCAGAAATGGATGGAGCCCGAATTGTTTGCATATTCGTAATAGGATGATTCTCTGAAATAGGTCAAAAAGTCAAACAATGTAAAGAAAGCGCCTGCGGTAGCCACCGCTCTACCCTCCTTGTCTCCGAAGGGAGAGACGCAGGAAAGAGCAAACAAAATTACGCAGCTCCACATAATGAGAGTGTAGAACAGATAATAGCTTTTAAGGTCCGGCGCAAAGGGTAATACGCTCCAGGAAAGAGCCTCTACTATAAAGCCTATTCGTGCAAGGATCGAGGTTTTTTCCTTATGAAGAACCGCAAAAATAATAAGGCAAAGTCCTATTATGATGTATGACGAAATTTGAATGGCCCTGAGCTGCGAGTAATCGTCGATTACCGAGGAGATAAGCGCTCTGACGATAATAACAAGAAACGCCGCATACAAAAGAAAATTCAGTTTGCTTCCCTTAAGTCTTAATTTAGCCATAATTAAAAGAACACTTCCTTGGCTCTTTCTTTAATTTCCTGTGATGCGATAAAGGGGATTCTTGTGGTATAGCCTGCTCTTGCGGCAACGATCTGCTTTGTGGGCCAGGAGAATACGTCTCTGTTCCACGCGTTTACCGTGTCGTTGTAAAGCTCGCGAGCGGCCGTGATTTCTCTCTGGAGATACATATTCTGCTGCATTGCGTCTGCAATTTCGTTATGAGCCTTAAGGTCGGGATAGTTTTCAAATGCAATATTTACGCTACGGGAAATGTTATCAAGAGTTGCGGAAAGCTCGTTTCTCGCCTCGTCACCCGAGCCGCTTCTGTACTTTGCAATGTTTTCAAAGGTGGTCTTATCAAGGTCGATAGCCTTATCAACAAGACGGGCGCAGTTCTGAAGAACCACAACTCTCTGCTCAAGAAAATTGTCGATCTGAGATGCGTTACGCTGGATCTTCTGCTCAAGCTGCTGGAAATAGTTCTTAGCCTTGATCTTCTTAAAAAGGAATACTACTCCGGGAATAATTGCGAGAACCCACAAAAGAATTTCGAAAATAGTTGAGCCGATGCCCACCTTAACGGGAATCTTTTTTGCGATAACGTGAGTGTCAAGACCCTCCTCACGGATATCAACGGTGCTTAATTCGTCTAACTGGTTTGCCATAAATTTATCCTCCAAAATTATAATATTTTTCCTATCAAGCCGTGAAGCAGAACGCAACTTGCAAGACTCTGCTCCGTGGATCTTCGTTTGTCAAATTCTTTTCTTGACATTCCCGTTCCCTCAA
>JAZQLK010000088.1:0-2118 GCA_045542635.1 Eubacteriales bacterium | reverse complement strand
CAAATCAGAGGTTACTCTGCCCTTTCTTATCAAAAGAGGCCTTATTTACGTTTTGATTTTCTTTACTGTGGGCTTATTATTATCCTTTTTTCTCAGTATTATATTTTTCAGATCAGAGGATCCTAATTCCAAAATAGACTTTATAGGATATTTATCTCTTTACGCTTCCGTAATTATTACGTCTTTTCTTTTCAAAAAAGGTCTTACGGAAAAAAGGCTCCTTGGCGGACTTATATTAGGTATAATGATTTTTGTATTTACCTATCTTATTTCACTTGTGATAGGTCAGAATGAAAACGGAGTTACTGAGCTTTTATACCGTTTATCCACCGTTTTTATTTGCGTTATTATTTCTATAATTCCCAAATTCGAAAAAAGAAGATCCAAAAAATTAAAAAGACATTGAAAAAAGAAAATCTCCGCTTGAAGCGGAGATATTTTCTTTAAAGCTGAATTAGATAAGCTCCTTAACCTTGGAAGCCTTACCAACTCTGTCGCGAAGGTAATAAAGCTTTGCTCTTCTAACCTTACCAACTCTTACTACCTCAACCTTTGCAACGTTGGGAGAGTGAAGAGGGAATGTCTTTTCAACACCGCAACCGTAAGCAACGCGTCTTACAGTAAATGTAGCGGAAATGCCGCCGCCGTGTCTTGCAATAACTGTTCCTTCAAAAATCTGAATTCTTTCTCTTGTACCTTCCTTAATCAAGTTGTGAACCTTTACAGTGTCACCGATTGAGAACTGGGGTACTTCTGTCTTAAGCTGCTCGTTTACAAATGATCCGATCTTATCCATTATTCGGTCCTCCATTTATTCATAGGATGTTCATACAGAGCATGTAGCGGACCATCCCGTTGGTGTAATAAATTACACACTTGCGGAAATTATATCACAAAGAATATTAAATTTCAAGTACTTTTTTAACTTTTTTTAAAAAATTTTAAAGACAAAGCTTTTATCGTAAAAACCGGTTAAAAAAACGCTGTTTTTCTATATTTTAGCGCGTGTTATAATTTTTTTCAAGTCATTATTTATTAAAACTATTGTTAAAAAATTCTTTTTGTGGTAAAATAAAATGTAACACTATTTTTAGAGGTGATAATTTTGACAAAAGAAATAAAAAATAAGGAAGGCGAAAAAGGATTTTTTGCCGGTCTTCTCGACGTTCTCGAATCCTTCGTAATAGCGGTTGCTTGCGTTGTGTTTATATTCTTATTTATCGCAAGGTTAAGCGTTGTAAACGGAGATTCGATGAATAATACCTTAAAGGAAAACGATTATCTCGTGGTCGTAAATCCCTTCTTTACTTACGAGCCCGAAAACGGAGATATAGTTGTAGTTCACGGTAATTACGGAGATTATAATCTTCCGCTGGTTAAACGTGTTATAGCTACCGAGGGTCAGACAATAACCATAAATATCAAAACCAAGCAGGTGTTTATAAACGGCGAGCTTCTAAACGAGGAATATGCGTATTATATGGCGGGGATTCCTTTGAGAGTACCCCAAACCGAGGGCGGAGAGTATAATTCCGCAACGGGAGAATTTACTGTAACCGTTCCGGAAGGACACGTGTTCGTTATGGGGGATAACAGATGCAATTCGGCAGATAGCAGAATTGAGGAAATAAGCTTTATAAACGAAAATAACATTCTTGGTAAAGCCGTATACAGAGTAGCTCCATTCTCTAAAATCGGCAAAATTCAGTAAGAGGACTTTAATATGCAATCAGATATAATTCAATGGTTTCCCGGTCATATGGCGAAAACCCGCAGACTTATTGCGGAAAATCTAAAAGAAGTAGATATCATTGTTGAGATTCTTGACGCCCGTATTCCCTATAGCTCAAAGAATCCCGAAATAGCAAGGATAATAGGCGATAAGCCCTGTCTTACCGTCCTCAATAAAGCGTCAATAGCCGATAAAGCCACAACTAAAAAATGGATGAGCTACTATAAATCAAAGGGTAAATACGCTATAAGCGTTGACTGTATTACAGGCGAGGGCTTCTCTCTTCTTGCAGATGCCGTACGTGATATTCTCGCAGATAAATTAAAGCGCTACGAGGATAAAGGGATGGCGGGAAGAAAGCTTAAGGCTATGTTTGTAGGAATACC
>JAZQLK010000087.1:0-1818 GCA_045542635.1 Eubacteriales bacterium | reverse complement strand
ATAGGTAAGGTTAAAATATCCCTCCTCGTAAGCGTGGAGAGCCGCCGCGCAGGTTATAAGCTTTGACGCGGAGTAGATAAAATACATAGTGCTTTCCGTAATGGGCTTTTTGTTTTCCTTATCGGCGTATCCGCCCATACGGCGGTAAACCTCCTTGCCGTCATAGAAAACCTTACAGTCGTAGCCGGGCACCTCCTCCTTTACAAGAATGGAGTCAAGATATTTGTCAAGGTCTGAAAAATTATAGTTCATTGTTTTTCTCCTTATATAATTAACATACTTTAATTATAATATCACAGTTAGAATGTAATTTCAATAATTTCCCAATATTTTCATCTGAATTTCACCTTAAAATAACAAAAGAAAAATGCGACACCCCGTGCCGCTTTTTACGTTAAAATTCAATTTTATCAAAGTCTACGGTGTCGCCTCGCTCGAATTTTTCAAGCTCTTTGATGTAAGCGTCGATCTTGTCTGACATATCATCGTCTCCGTCATCCTCGGAAGCGTCAAAGCCCGCAAGCTCGTCAGTCTTTTCTTCCGTTTTGTCGGTGTACTCATCATCGGAGTAAATGAGCAATTCGTCGGCATCGTTCTCCTCCGAATCTTCACAGGAGTCCTCTACCCCGTCCTCAAAAATCTCCCGAGCGCCTTCCTCGTTTAATGTATCAAGCTCCTCCGCTTCTTCTACGTCCTCCATGATTTCCACGCTATCCGTTATGCTAAGCTCCTCCGTGTCCTCACTGTCATCATAGGGCTCCATATCTTCCTCGGAATCGTCTACGTTATCGTATTCCTCGCTTATCTCCTGTATGCTTTCAAGGGTTTCAAAGGATAACGCTCCTCTTGCGGAATCAATTTCAAGGGTTCCGTCAAGCCCATCTGTGGCGAAGGGGTCAAAGCTCCAGGGAGCATTTTCACCGTTCTCCTCCCCATCCTGCGTTTCTTCTGCCTTATCTACCTTTTCTTCCGCCATATCGCTTTTCTCATCCTCAAAGAAATCCGCAACCCCTATGTCCTCTGTAATTTCGGGCATTTTCTCCCTTTTCTCATCGGATATCTCCTTCACTACGGTAGGCGCAGAGCCTGCCACTGTGAAATTCTCAACGAAGGAATAATCTATTTCTGACGTGAAATCAAGATTTTCGTCCGTAATTATTTCGGGGCAATCCGCTATATTAACGTCGGGTGCGCAAGGCTCCTTCTCCGTATTTTCCTGTGTCGTTACGTCGGAAGTTTCCTCAGCCTTAACCTCATCAGCCTTAACCTCATCAGCCTTGGGTTCCTCGGTCTTGGCATCATTGACCACGGTTACGGAGCTATTTATTGGCTCATCTTTTTTCTCTTTTATCTCCGCTTTTACCTCAAATTCCGGTAACGGTGCGGCTTTTTCCATACTTTCCTTTGCCTTCTGACGCTCCATTAACGCCTGTAAATAGGCAATTCCCGCTTCTCTTGCGGGGAGGTGATCATATACCTTTTCCTCCTTTACGGGGGCTACGGGCTTAATGCTTATTTCTTCCTTTACGGAATGTACAGTCAAGGACTCGCCATCGGCAGACGCTTCTTCCTTTACATCACTTTTTTCGGTTACTATCTTCGAGTTCTCCACCTTCAGTACTTTTTCACTGAGTCGGATTTTCATATCCCTTTCCTCAGCAGCAAGAACCTTGCGCAGAGATATACGTCTGAATTCTCCGTCAATTTTAGAAAGGGGAATTATTCTGTATATCTCCGGTATTATGGCGCCCTCGCAATTGAATTTCTTTGGATTAACGTCATCAAACATACCGAAATGAACGGGAACCGTGTGAAGCG
>JAZQLK010000086.1:0-9031 GCA_045542635.1 Eubacteriales bacterium | reverse complement strand
TAACGGTATGCCCGTATACGTTTTCGAAAGGGACGCTTCCCCCTCTTCAAGGGAAATTACCCTTACCCTATTCTGGGAAAAGAAAAGTCTTTTCGGCTTAAGCTTCATATCCTCTCCCGAGACCGAGGGAGATTTCAATATGAGACTTGAATACAGCTCGTTAAACGAGGGCGGTATTTACAGTATCGGAGATTGCGCCTTCGGTGAGCTTGTTCAGGATAACGGGGGAAACACCCGTCTTGCCCTTTCCGGCAATCCCGTATTCGGAAACGGAGTTTACTTTTCCGACTCCTTTAAAGAAAACGGCGCCTCCTATTTCCCCGAAGGGTGCGCAGTAGCCGTTGGCGACGATGCTCCCATAACGGCTCTTATGAAATTAAGCGACACTTACGTGGGGGTTTTCAAGAAAAACAGGTTTTACCGCTACGCCTTTTACTCATATCCCAACGCAAAAAATCCCGAGGAAAAAATCTACGTAAACGGATACGAGGACAGGCAGAGGCGAGGATGCATAAATCCCTTTGTGTGCGGTAAGATCGGCGACGATCTTATGATCTTTGACGGCTACGGAGTATACGGCATTGAGGAGGTCTCGGCGGAAACGGACAAAAGCTTCTCATCTCTGCGCAGTATAAATATTGAAAAAGCCCTTAAGGGGCACTCGGCGGAGGAAAAAGCAAGCGCCGTTGCCTGTATGCACGACGGCAGATATATGCTTTTTCTCGGTGGACAAATCTATATTGCGGACACAAGGTACGTATTCCGCGAGCCGTCAAGAGCCGAGGGCTACCAGTATGAATGGTGGGTCTGGGACGGGCCTACGGCAAGTGCAGTTTTATCCCTTGGAGAAAACCTTCTTATAGGAGATAAGGACGGATGCATCTACACACAAGGCGGCGACTACCGTGATATAAGCATCATAAGGGATACAAGGGAGGGCGACGCGCTCTACTTAAAGGATACGGGAGAATTTGCGCTCAGCAAGGACATCCCCATTGACGAAGACACCTACGCCATAATCGACGGCTATTCTCCCTTCCTTAAAAGGGGTGATTTTTCCGCAATTACGGACACATCTACGGGTCTTTTGAAAATAGAAGCCTCTCCCGAGGCAATAAGCAAGGTAAGCTGCGGAATGGATATCCGCCTTGAAATAACAGGGGGAAGCTACGTTTACGCTCAAATTGCAAGCGCTTATGGGGAAGAATATTTCCTTGTAACGGACTCCTGCGGTCGTCCCATTACAGGGGTACATCCGTCAAACGTGGAGGAAATTCACGTATACCGCGGAAACGAGGAGCTATCCCTTGTAAGGACCGAGGGAGGATATTCCGCTTATCTCGGAGATGAGCAGATATTCTTCAAGGATTTAGGCATAAATCCCGATATAAGACTTATAAAGCCGAAAAACGTGGAGTGCGTATATATGTCGCCAATGCTTGACCTTGATTGCGGAAATATGACGAAAACCCTATACCGTATAGGGATCTCCACCTCGTCAAGACGCTCCGCGGGAATAAAATTCGGCTACGAAACAAGAAAAAGCGTTATGGGAAGCGCAGACGGAATCGAGGGGCTTGATTTTGTAAGCTTTGACTTCGATGCTCTTTCCTTCGACACGCCCTTTGCCAAGGCATTTGAAAAAAGAGTGTTTGAGCGAAGCTTTAACTACGTTATGTTTAAATTTGCTTCATCGGAAAACGAGGATTGCGCCGTAAGAGAGCTTTACGGTGTATACTCCGTAAACGGAAGCATTAAGGGGGTAAGATAATGAATATTAACTTAATTACAGACGGGGAGCTTGAGAAAATTCTCATATCCTCCGCAAGAAGCCTGCCCGACTCCCCCTCCCAGAGGGGTATGCGCCCGTGGCAGATAAAGAAGGCTTTATATGAGCCTGTTAAAATGCTGGCTTCTCTACTTAACGAAAAATTCAGATTTTTATTTATAGGAGGCGAGGATTTTATTATTAACGAAATAAGCTTTGATATTATAGACTCGCTTTTCTATAAGGAGGTATTATGAACGATTCAAAATTTTTGAGTCTTAACGGACTTATTTACTACGACGAAAAATTAAAGCGCCATATAAATGAGCTTTACGGCTCGGATATGACGGTTGAGTGGGAGCCAATGGAGGACGGAAAGAACCCTTTTAAGCTGAAAATTGCGTTAAAAAACGGTAACGGTAGCGAAATTTTTGCAAAAATTGTGGATTTCCCCTTGGAGCAGACCATTGTAAGCGGAAGCTACGAAAACGAAACCAAGTCCTTGATTCTCTACTTTCAGGACGGAACCGTCACTAAAATTCCCATAAGCGACCTAATCGACGGTCTTGCATCTAAATTAGACCTCGATATGAAAGCGAATATCGGTGTTAAACAGTCGCATATTGCTATTGACAATATTGTAACTGTACCTAATGATAGTGCGCCTTACGCAACCGTATCCAAGATAGGCGGTATGACGAGAAAATGTACGAACTTATTTAATTTAAATACTCTTGTTGTAACAAGCGACAACACTTACACGAAAAACGCGGAAACAGGAAGGGTAACTGTAAAATTTACAGGTTTACACCGTCCGCTTCGTTGGAGAGTGCAGGTACCTAAAAACTCTACAATCACTCTCGGTTTTGATAGTTATAGCGGTTCAAACGCTACCGTTCAAATTTCAGACACGTTACAAATACCGTCAGGCAGCGCGGAAACGATAGACGGAAAAATAAGCCTTGCTACAGGATTAAAGAGTGTAAGTGTACACACGGGAAATTATAACGAGTTGACAGTTTCCGTTTACATTCCCACAGGATCTAATTTCGACGTTGATATAGTCGGGCTTAGGATCAACGAGAACGATTCGCTCTTACCTTTCGAGCCTTATTTCGAGGGCTTGCGTAATACAAAGGTATCTGCGGTTAAGAGTGTGGGAAGAAACCTTATAAACCAAAGCAAGCTCCTTGAAAAAAGCGGTGTAACACTTAACGCAGACGGATATTATCAAGCTGATGCGACTACATTAGCAAATGCTTTTACACAGGTGATAAGTGATATAGTATATAAAGAAAATACTCAATATTCTATTAGCGTCACGGGATACGGAAGCTCGAATAGTCAAGGTTTAGTAATACAAGTAAACTATACGGACGGAAACGTGGTATATCCTATCGGCATACAAAGCACGACTCCCTCTGTTATTACTTACACGACGAATTCAAGAAAAACGGTTAAAAGGATTACGGCAACTCGTAACAACGGCACAATAATCAATTACATTAAAAATATTGTTATTAGAGAGGGTACGGATACCGCTTATGAGCCCTACACCGAACACACACTTGCAATTCCTGAAAGTGTGCAGAGCCTTGAGGGGTACGGACAGAGTAACCCGGATAATGCAGAAGAGTATAACTATTTAGACCTCATCAATCAAAAATTCGTTACGGTTGGTCATATTGTAAACGATGTATGGGAAGCGTACAGCTCATCTAAGGACATAGATATTCCCGATATTATCGGTGTTGAGGGCGGTGGCACACTCACTTTTGAGAATGAGTACGGATATTCTGTACCTAATGATGTTGTGTTCTACTCAAACAATAACACTATAATCCCCGCTAATGTGTTTGTAGGCGATTTAAAGGGCGTTGCGGAAGCGGCGGAGTATTACTGCGAAAACGGTAAAATGTCGGAGCGCCGTATAGGTGACGTGCTTAACAGCCTACTCAATGCGGGGAGCCCGTTGAAAATCACCGCCTCCTCATTGGAAGAGCTTTCCCGTCAGCAGGAGCTTAAAGGCGTAAATGCAAGCATTATAGCCAATCCTCCCGTTGCAAGGGGTGACATCATTATTGACAAATACCTTGACGGGGACGCATCTTATCTTTGCTTCTGGGTTGTTTCCGAGGTAAGGGGCGGCTCCACCGATACGGTGATGGATCTGTATGGGGCAGGCAATATCTACGTGGGAGGCGGCTCCGCATCCATAGCCGATAAGGCGATTGCGGACGGAAACGGAAATAATATTGCTATTACATATGCGGAAAAAGCCTACGTACAGAATCTTGAAAACGAGCAAAACGCTCTTGCCGATACCGTAAGCGGATTGCAGGATTCAAAGGCGGATAAATCCTCTCTTTCAAGCTATTCCCTTAAAACGGATACGGGTAAGACTATTAAAATGAGCTGGGAGCCCTCCGTTGGCGGAGTTAATCCATACAAGCTCAACCTTACCCTTGAAAACGAGTCGGGGGATTCTCTTTCCGCGGTGCAGATAGATTTTCCTCTTGAGCAGATGGTAGTGGGGGCGGAATACGACGAGCTATCAAAATCCCTTATTCTTTCAACTCTCGACGGGCAGATAACCGTTCCCGTTTCGGATATATTTAATGGTCTTGTGACCGATTCCAATATCATAAATAAAAAGGCGGGCTCGGCAGATAAGGCCGATTACGCAAATAAGGCATCGGGCTTTGTAAGGGCGGATTCCTCCATCGCTACAATTGAAAGTATAGAAAGCAAGGCTATAGCATCGGTACAGAGAGCCAATGAGGCTTACGGTCTTGCATCGGAGGCAAAGGGTCTTGCGGACAGCTTTGATACGTCCAAGGCATCCCAAAACGAGGTTGACGCCCTTTCGCAGGCGCAGACGGATTTTGAAAACGGAGTAAAGGACGGAACAGTGCAGGTACACACCGCAAAATACGCTCCGGGTAACAGAACCTACACCCTTGAAAACGCCATAAGAAACGTGACCTATTCCTTGGGTAAGCTTTCCTTCCTGCGCTTTAACGCCGAATCAAAGGAAATCAATCTTTTGACAGACGATTTTATAAGCTCCATTGCAACGGCGCTTTCTCAAAACACCGCTTTTATAAATCTTGTGGTTGATGCCGTTATGCAAGAAATGGGATATCCCGTTAACAACTGATTTTAGAAAGGAGATAATATGAAAAAATTTTTAACTGCTATTTTTATTATAATTCTTACACTCACCCTTGCCTCCGTTTGTATGGCAAGCGGCGAAGGCGAGGAGTTTGATTTCAAGGAATACGCTACGGAGAAGATCGCTCCCGTAGCCGTGGGCGTTGCCACGTCCCTTGTGGCGCTTTTCGGAGCGTTCCAGAAAATCAGGTCCACCGTATCAAGCCTTAATTCCTCAAATACGGCTATTAAGGAGCTTAAGGAAACGGCTCAAAGCACTCTTTCGGGAATTAAGGGCGAGCTTGACGAGGGGATAAGCCGTGTTTACGAGGCGATAAAAGACGTTCCGGAGATCAAGGAATGCTACGATGAGCTTGTAAGCTCCTATAAGGAGGTCAAGGAGCAGAACGCCTTGCTCCTTGAGGCGCTCAAAACAGGCTTTGAGGCAATTCCACAGGCGGTGGAAAGCGGCGCCGCAAGAAAAATCGCCCTTTTGAGCAATAACGTATCGCAGGAGGAATAAATTATGAGAAAAAGGCTTCTTTTCTTATTTATGTACATATGTTCATTTATATGTAGTATAGCCCCCTTGGTCGTATATTTCATTTCCAATCACGAAAGGTACGTAAAAAGCTACGAGGACGTAACAAAGCTTTGTCTTGGCGGCTTTATCTGTCTTTCCTTAATGCTCCTTAAAATATTGGGAAAATTAAATATGCCGTCGTCCACAGTGACCTTTGGAATTTTGTTTCTTCTTTCCTATCTTTTAAAGAGCATTACCGACGACTTGATCATCTTTTCCCTCTTGGCGCTTATAGGCGATATCGCCGACAGGCTTTTCTTCGGTATTCCCATAAAAAGAATTAAAGAAAAAATTCTTATAGATAAGAGCGCCGACGAAACGGAAAGACGTATGGAAAGAGTTATGGAAAGATATTTCCGAGGCGGAGTATGAGATACGATATCAAAAAATTCATATTCAAAAACATAGGCTTCTTCCTGGTGCTGGTGGTTTCCGCCCTCTATATAGTCAAGGGGCTTTATACCCTTGGGGAAAGCGGAAAGACGGTTATGCAGATTTTAGGCGACGGCGCCTTGTCCGCATCCGTGGGCTTTATCATCGGCCATCTGATGCGTCAGACGGGCATCTCCTACGGAAGCGACGACATTGAGGTAATAAAGATCAAAAGCTATCACACAAGGCTGATGGACAGATGCGCCCCTTACGTAAACAGTCTTGACGGGTTTTGCGACAAGGAAAACAAAAAGTCCTACGAGCTTGTAAGAAAGCGTATTCTTTCCCGAGCGGGGGTAAGCTACGAAAGCTGCTTCACCCCCGATGGGGGAGCAATTCTTCCCGTTATAGAGATAAGCCGCCATATGACAAGGGGGGAAAGAAAAAGGCTCCGAGCCAAGCGCAGAGCAATTAAGAAGGCGACGGAAATAAGGCTAACCCCCTTGACTCCCGAGTCCCTTTCCGTAGACGGAGCAAAATACTCCGACCCCTACGATTTCGGCAAAACGGAGAGCCAGTTTCTCCGTGGCAGAGGCGGTCGGGATATTATCTGTAAGATTTTGTTCGGATTTCTGTTCGGATACTACGCAATTTACTTAACGGGAAACGCAAGCGCGGAATCAATAGTGTGGGCATCCCTCCAGATAGGTATTTATCTTATATTCGGAGCAACCCAGATGATGCAGGCTTATATGTTCGTAAAAACAGAATGCGCTCAGCGAATCACCCGAAAAATTGACGAGCTTCAACGCTTTTTGAATGAATTTGGCGCAAAAAACAGCGATACGGTGTCGGATTTTAGCGACACCGTATCAGAATAAATATAGAAAGGAAAATTCAAAAATGGTAACAATGAATGATTTATACAAAGGAAACATAAGCCCCGAAAAGGAGGTTGAAAAATTCTGCAGCGATTCTTATAAGGATATTGTAGTTAACGAAAGAAGGGTAATCGAATGCTTGACAAGGGAGCAAAGAGAGGTGTTTGATAAATACGTAAAGGCGGTAAAATCAGCCTTGCATAAAACAAATTCGGCAAGCTTTAAGCTCGGGATCGGATACGGCGCATGGGTGATGTCCCTTGCCTACGTTGATGAGCCTTAATAACTTACGGCATACTAAATAGGCTCATCGTTCGTTTATACAAAAGCCCGGCTTGTCCATTGGACAAACCGGGTTTTTAACTCTGCCTTCACCTTGAGGGGAAGGTGGATGCGAAGCAGACGGATGAGGTGTTACCTTTTCAATCTATCTGTTTGTATTCTATTTTTATTTCTTATAAATTATTTCTGTAAACCACTTTGTTTTACCGACATATTTCAATTTTATTACGGATGCTTTGCATCCTACACCTCATCCGTCACCGTAACGGTGACACCTTCCCCTCAAGGTGAAGGCTTAGAATTGTATAACTTTCCTTGTACCACGTGACTATTACGTGGTTTTATATGCCCGAAAAAACCGGCTTGTCCATTGGACAAACCGGGTTTTTTATCTCATTTTCGCTCGCGCGAAAATATATCATACTTGCGGAGCGGGTATATCATTCTCTACACCTCATCCACCGCAAGCGGTCCCCCTTCTCCCTCTGGAGAAGGCTTTTCGGAGCGAGTATATCATTCTCTATGGTCAGCCTTCCTTGTAGCCCCAGATTACTTCTTTCACACCATAATCCCAACCGAGATACCATCTATAAGGACTTTTTTCTGCTTCGCAATATAGTGTGAGCTGTGTGCAGCCCTCGAAAGCTCTTTCGTAAATTCTGTAAACGTTTTCAGGAATTATAATGCTTTCAAGAGACGAACAAGAGTAAAATGCTCCGCTTTTTATCGTCTCAATATTAGCAGGAAGGGTCACTTCTTCAAGAGATGAGCAGTTATAGAACGCGGACCTTTCTATAACTCTCACACTGCTTATGCGAACACTTTTAAGATCATCACAATATGCAAAAGCTGCCTCTCCTATAATTTCTAAGTTATTTGGAAGGATCACTTCTTCAAGGGACGAACAGTTATAAAATGCGGACCTATTTATTATTCGCACACTGCTTATTCGAATGCTTTTAAGATTATGACAATCTGCAAAAGCATTTTCTCCTATAGCGTCCAAGCTATTTGGAAGGATTACCGTTTCAAGATTTTGTGAATAATCAAAAGCATTATTCTCTATTTTTACAACTCCCTCCGGCACTGTAAAGCTTTTTTCCGCCCTTAAGTCGGAATATTTAATCAGTGTATCTCCATTTTTACTGTATATTATACCATCCTCGGACTTGAAGCTCGTATTATTTTCGGAAACATCATAGCTTGAAATTGCGATTACTCTAAAAATGGGGCTATCCAAATCCGTTACGTATTCCGGAATAATTAAGGTTTTAAGCTTAATACATCCCTCAAAGCAATTATAATCTACAATTTCAACAGCTTCGGGGATCGTTACGGATTCAAGACTTGCGCAATTCTTAAATGCCTCGTCTGAAATAACAATTATATTTCGGGGAAGCTTTACCGACTTAATACCGTTACAACCCATAAATGCGCCTGTACTTATCTGTGTAACTGTATCGGGAATATCGACAGACGTCAACGCTACGCAATCCTTGAATGTACATACTCCTATACGAGTCATACCGTCGGGGAACTCAATGTCCGTTAAGGATTTACAACCTGTAAACGCGTAATTTTCTATTTGAGTCACGTTCTTTGGAATATTGATATTCGCCAGCTTTTCACAACCGAAAAACGAACTTATTCCTATATTTCTTATGTTATTGGAAAGGACAACCTCCACAATATCTGCGCAGTCCTTAAAGGCTTCTTTACCAATCGCTGTAACAGGTAAGCCGTTATGTGTAGGAGGAACTATTATTTTTGTGTCGTTTGCGTTGCCTACTCCAATTACTGTATAGGAGGACTCATCATAGTTCAATTCATATTCAAGGCCATCGGTTGGCATCAGACCGTCGGTAGGATCTTTATCAACGGTTGTTGTAGTATCATCACCGCCGTTGCAGGCGATAAGCACAAAGGCGGTCAGGCATAAAAGTATTGCTAAAGTTGATAAAAGTAGTTTTTTCATAATAGGTTTTTCCTCCT
>JAZQLK010000085.1:0-2025 GCA_045542635.1 Eubacteriales bacterium | reverse complement strand
GCTTCTGATTTTCAAAAAAATTTAGGAGCAGTATTTTAAAATCATATTTAACAATGGAAATACAGTTGATAATATGATATAATAAAAGAAAATGAACTGTTATGAGGAAAAAATGAAAGCTATAATTACAGATTTGGACAGAACCCTTTTACATACAGATAAAAGTATATCACCTTATACTGTGGATATATTTAAAAAATGCCGTGAAAAGGGCTTGGTGATATTAACGGCCAGCGCAAGACCTCTTCGTGATATTATACTATTTAATGACTATATTGAATTTGACGCCATAGCCGCAACAAACGGCGCCGTAATTTCTCTTCCCGACGGTATTACGGAAATAGGAATACAGAGAGAAAGCGGAGAAAAAATCTTATCGAATATACTTCTCTATCCAGATATATTTTTATCTATAGAAACAAGCACGGGACTTTATTCAAACAGAGATATTCCCATATGGGAGCCTGTTATTTATGACGGCTTTCCAAAAATACCCGAAAATACAATACTTTATAAAATTCTTGTAAGCAGCAAAAATTCAGAATTATATAAAGGCATAGATAATGACTTGACTGAAGATACGTACTATACCATAGCGAATAAGGAACTAATACAGATAATGAGCGTTAACGCCACAAAATGGAACAGTATAAAATTTATGCTTTCACATTTTGATATTTTACCCGAGGACGCCGTATATTTCGGAGATGACAATGACGATATTGAGGCTATCAAAAGCTGCGGCTTGGGTGTTGCCGTATCAAACGCTATTCCCTCTGTAATTAACGCTGCCGACAGGATAACGGACAATAACGATGATGACGGCGTTGCCCGATTTATCGAAAAATATATTTTATAAGCATAAAAATCTCCATTTAGTTGTAAATAACTCTCCAACGAATGTATTTAATTAACTAACACCAAAGGATATAATTATACTGAAAAGAAAAGGAGGTAGACAAATGTTGATTGGCGATAAAATACGGTTGTTACGTAAAAATAAAAACGTAACTCAGGCACAGCTTGCGGAGGCCTTATCTGTTTCCTCTCAATCGGTAAGTAAGTGGGAAAACCATATATCCGTTCCCGATATAACCGCTTTACCGATAATTGCGAGATATTTTGGTATAACAATGGATGAGCTTTTCAATTATAAGCTTGATGCTCTCAACTATAAAGAAAGATTTATTCGCTTTATGGTCAATAATGAAATGCTACGATTTGGAAAATTTACTTTAAAAAGTGGCAGAATTTCCCCTTATCTTATACATAGCGGATACAATCTTACGGGCAGTCAAATATCCAAGCTTGGGGAATTTTATGCAGAATGCATCCGTGATCAAGGAATTTACGCAAATTGCCTTACGGGAATTGATTCAAGAGAAATTCCGCTTGTAATTGCTACAAGTATGATCTTGTTTAATAAATACGGAATAGATTGCTCCCATTGTGTTGATTTCGATATTGAAAATACGGCATTTGAATCACAGGATATAACTCTTATAACGGATGCCTTTACCTCCGGAGCCTCCCTTTGCTCTGCCCTTGATAAAATCAAATCAAAAATAAACAGATATCCCTCCCACATTGTCGTTTGCGTTGACAGAATGGAGCGCTCAGATAACTCTATGCTCTCAGCAAAGCATATTATCGAAAAACGCTACGGTGTGAAAATATATCCTATAGTAACGGCTGAGGATATAATAAAGGCTATGGAAAACGGAGTTATAAACGACGAATATATGGAAAAGATTAAATGCTATATGAAAAGATACAGGGGCGAGTAAATTATGAACGTGGCAGATAAATTGATAAATGATATAATAAGAACCAAAAATCCCTCCGTAATCGGTCTTGACCCCGATATTACAAAAATTCCTGCCTGTTACAAGGAAATTACAAAAAGCGATAATCCTCTAAAGGATGTTGCAGACGTTATTCTAAATTACAACAAGGATATTATAGACACAATTTGCGATATTGCTCCTGCAGTCAAGCCGCAGATAGCCTTTTATGAAAAATATG
>JAZQLK010000084.1:0-3287 GCA_045542635.1 Eubacteriales bacterium | reverse complement strand
ATCAATATACGTTACACTATTCGGAATATATACGTGTGTAATTTGTTCATTTCCCATAAAAGCTTCAAGACCAATAGAGGTAACGGGTAAGCCGTTATATACATCGGGAATATTGATTACCGTATCCTTGCATTCGCCAATACCAACCACGGTATATGATTTGCCGTCAGAATTTATTTCAAAAGCCAATCCTTCACTTAACGGAGGATGCGGAGTAGTCGTAACATCTTCCGTTGTTGTAATATCCCCCGTTGTGGTACTGTCATCTCCGTTGCAGGAAGCAAATATCGATACTAATATTAGTACCGCTAATAAAATTGATATTAATTTTTTCATATTATGTTTTCTCCTTCCTTAATATTTTCGCTCACGCTAAAATATATCATATTCCTCGGAATATATCATATCGGCAGAGCCGATATATCATACCGAAATTTCTCGGTATATCATTATCCACGGGATAGACTTTTCCACCCGCTGCCAGACCCGGAACACCGTCCCTGTCTACGCTTTTTATCATAAGAGAGTATACTTCCCCATTTGTAATCTACCATATTAAAAATGCGCTTGTCAATGCTTTTTACTGAATTTTTATTGTTTTTTAACGTTTTTACAACCCTCTATTATATATAACGATTTAAAAGCCATTTTGGGTGCAGCTTTTTTCATAAATTTACAAAAAGTTCACAAAAAAACAAGAGCCGAAGATTTTTTCTTCCGCTCTTGCTCTATTTATTTTTATAATTGAATTGCAACCAATGTGCCGTGGCACAATTTATGCCGCAGACAATTTATAAAGCCCGGTGTCAATTCACGCAGCCACGTTGCAATTCATTGCGTGATACTCCCTTAAGAGTATAGCGTTAAGCCGATTATACCGAGTAGATTTTTGTGTATTCCTCAAGCTGCTCAACGAAGGCGCCCTTGCCCTCCTTGATGCTCTTAAGATACTGGTGAAGGTCAATTCTTCCCTGCGCCATTTCAATAACGCAGCCTGCGATATTGGAGCAATGGTCGGAAACTCTTTCCAGATTGTTAAGAAGGTCGCTCCAGATGAAGCCTGCTTCGATTGTGCATCCGCCGTTCTGAAGTCTTTCGATATGTCTTGTACGGAGCTGCTCCTTAAGGTTATCAATAACCTGCTCAAGGGGCTCGACTCTGCTTGCGGATTCAATATCGTTTTTCTCGAAGGCTGTGAAGCTGAGCTCGACGATCTCCTTAACCGCCGCGGTAATAACACGAAGCTCACCCATAGCAAACTCGGAAAATTCCATTCCCTTTTCCTTAAGCTCCTCTGCGGATTCCATTACGTTTACGGCGTGGTCGGAAATACGCTCAAAGTCACCGATAAGGTGTAGAAGCTTGGCAGACTCACGCATATCACGGTCCGTTAAGGGGAAGGTATTAAGCTTAACAAGGTAGGAGCCGAGGATATCCTCGTATCTGTCTACGCTGTTTTCCTCATCCACAATTTCCTTGCAGATATCTTCATTGTAATTTTCAAGCTGGTCAAGAGCCTTGAAAAGTGATACCTTACTGATATTCGCCATCTTTTCGGTAACAACGCGGCAACGCTCGATAGCGATGGCGGGAGTGATCATAAGACGCTCGTCAAGCTCGTTGATTTCATCCTTGCCGTCCGCAACCTTGGGCTCGGGTATAAGTCTCATAGAAAGCTTTTCAAGGAGTCCCGCGCAAGGAAGCATAAGAGCCGTACATCCAATGTTAAATACCGTATGACAAATAGCTATTGTAAACTGGTCCGCACCGCTTGAAAGCAAGGGTATATCCACAAGTCCGCGTACAAGGCTGAATACAATAATAAAGAATACTGTACCGATTATATTGAAGCTGAGATGAACCACAGAAGCGCGGCGCGCGTTTCTGTTAGTACCTACGGAGGAAATAAGCGCCGTTACACAGGTACCGATGTTCTGACCCATAATAATGGGAATTGACATTCCGATGGAGATTGCGCCCGTTGAGGAAAGGGCCTGCAAAATACCAACCGACGCGGAGGAGGACTGAATAACAGCCGTAAGAAGCGCGCCTGTAAGAACGCCAAGCAAGGGGTTATCAAACAAAGTAAGGATTGATGTGAAGCTTTCGCTTGTCTTAAGTCCCGAAACGGCTGTGGACATAGCGTCCATACCGTACATAAGGGTTGCAAAGCCGAGAAGGATAACGCCGATATCCTTCTTTTTATTGCTCTTTGACGCCATAAAGAAGATAATACCGATAAGGGCAAGTATGGGAGTAAAGGAGGTGGGCTTGAATATTTTAACGAACCAGGCTCCGCCCTCAATACCCGTTAAGCTGAGAAGCCAGGATGTAACGGTAGTACCTACGTTTGCGCCCATAATTACGTTAATAGCCTGTCTTAAGGTAAGAAGACCCGAGTTTACAAATCCTACTACCATAACAGTGGTAGCCGATGAGGACTGAATAACGGCGGTAACACCCACACCCGTTAAAAAGCCTGCCATCTTGCCAGTTGTCAGTCTGCCGAGTATGTTTTTAAGTCCGCCGCCTGCAGCCTTTTCAAGATACGAGCCCATTAAGTTCATACCGAAGAGGAACAGACAAAGACCGCCTACTAATGCAAGTATATCCCAAAAATCCATATAGCTCTCCTTTTCTTTGCATTGATTTTTATATGATTTTTTGATTTATTCTCTTTTATTTATAAAAACGCCATATTTCGCATTATATATATTTTACCACAATCTTGGGATTTTGAAAAGAGGGAACTACTGTTTTTTGTAAAAATCATTTATTTTTTCAAGTATTATTGAGAAATGCGTATTAAAATGGTATAATTTATATAAATAATACCTTATAAGGAGCGCTTATATGAATATAAAAATAAAGATGCTTGAAAACGAAATATGGTTCGGAGGCTCTGTGGCGGATGCTATGAAGGGTCCCTTTGATAAAAGCTCCGTCTACCTTCTTGATATGGAAAAGGGACTTAATCAGACTATGCCCTTCTTCCTTTCCACAATGGGAAGATATATATGGTGCGAAAGTCCTATGGTGGTACGCATAGAAAATGGCGAATTCAACCTGTCGGCAGAAAGTGAAATTATTATCTGTCAGGCGTCAGACTCCTTGAAGGGCGCTTATCTTACAGCGTCGCGCCGTCACTTTCCCTTCAGCGGCAAGGTGCCTCCTCTTAAGTTCTTTGAAACGGCTCAATACAATACCTGGATGGAGCTTGACTACCATCAGAATCAGGCGGACATTCTTAAATACGCCCACGGAATAATAGACAACGGCTACGAGCC
>JAZQLK010000083.1:0-5333 GCA_045542635.1 Eubacteriales bacterium | reverse complement strand
GATAGTAAAAAAAGCGCTCTCGCGGAGGAAAGAGGAATTAAGGCGTATTCCTCCCTTGACGAGCTTATTTGCGATAAAGAAATCGAGCTTGTAACCGTGGCAATACCCAACGACGTTCACCTTGATACGGTTTGCCGTCTTTTAAAGGGCGGTAAGAACGTAATATGCGAAAAGCCCGTTGCTCTCTCCTCGGAGGAGTTCAACGAAATGGTAAAAACCGCTAAAGAAAGCGGTAAGCTCTTTACAGTTCATCAGAACAGAAGATGGGACGTTGACTATCTTGCTATTCAGGCAATCTGCGATAGCGGAGAAATCGGTAAGCCCTTAAGAATAGAATCAAGAATTCACGGCTCTCGCGGTATCCCCTCCGACTGGAGAGGAATTAAAAAATTCGGTGGCGGAATGATTCTTGACTGGGGCGTTCACCTTATCGACCAGCTTATGCTTGTGTTTAAGGATGATAAAATAGCTACTGTCAACTGCGAGGAAACTCATATCACAAACAGTGAGGTTGACGACGGCTTCTACCTTACCATTACCTTTGAAAGCGGAGCAGTTGCCTTCGTTGAGGTTGGTACGTACAATTTCTTGCCCTTGCCCAGATTCTATATGAAATCCGAGCACGGAACCGCGCTTATTCAGGATTGGCGTGAGAAGGCAAAGGTTGCAAAATGCAAATATTGGCACGAAAGCGACGTGCTTCCCGTACAAACTGCTGCAGGACTTACAAAAACTATGGCGCCCCGTGACAGTGTTACAATGGACGTATACGAGAAGGAAATACCCAAGTCCGACGTTCACGATTTCTACCGTAACGTATGTAACGCCATTGACGGTAAGGAAAATCAGCTTGTAACCCACGCTCAGGTTGGACTCGTTCTTAAGATTATGGAGCATTGCTTCAAATCGCAGGGACAGACTATTAAGTTTGAATATTAAAGCGTATAAGGAACGGTAGTATTTCCGGAAGAATAAATAATCATTGGCGGGAGCAGATTCATTCTGCTCTCGCTTTTTTATAGTTGACATTAAAAAACAAACAAGAAGGATAGTTGCCCATTTTAAGCAACTATCTTTTTATATTAAGTTGTTTTCTTAATTTCTTTCCGGAACCGTTCTTGAATATTAAAAGCTGGCTCCTTCTTGTCCTATGACAGGACAACTTTATAAAATTTTTTTAATTATTCATCATGTTGTCCTATCACAAGACAAAAAATATGAAATCTTGAAACGTCTGTACTAGCTGTCCTATGATAAGACAGCCTTATAAAAATTTCCGATTATTCATCTTGTTGTCCTATGACAGGACAGAAATGCTATGTTAAAGCTCGATGCTCCTGTTCGGGGAAATCTGCCGTACGCTTATCTTGTTAATGGAGCTTCCTTATTTAATAATAGGTAATAATTTATCGAAAAATGTGAAAAATATATGTAATATTCGGGCAAAAATCACTTAATTTTCACAGTAAGCACTTAAAAGGCAAGTCTGCTAAAAAAGTTAAAAATATTTTAACCAAAGGTATTGACAAAAGAGCGCTTAAGTGATATATTATATATGCAGATTAGCAATCAACGCAAAAGAGTGCTAAAGACTGAAAAGGGGGGGAAAATATGGAAATCGAATACGATATCGAGCTTAGTGAGCGTAAGAAAATGATACTTAAGGCCATTGTTGAAGCGCATATTAAGCTTGGCGAGCCCGTAGGCTCCAAATATCTTACTCAGGAGATGGGGATTTCTTATTCCTCCGCCACTATAAGAAACGAAATGGCAGAGCTTGAGGAAATGGGCTTCCTTGTGCAGCCTCACACCTCCGCAGGCCGTATCTCCTCGGAGCTTGGCTACCGATTCTACGTTGATAGCCTTGTTCAGCAGTACGATATGACCACCAAGGAGGCAAACGAGCTTAACAATATGCTCTCCGTCAAAATGTCGGAGATTGATAAAATTCTTGAAAACGCAAGAAAAGCGGCGTCGGCAATGACCAATTACACCGCCTTGACTCTTCGCCAGAGTCCCACAAACGTTACCGTAAAGAAATATGAGGTTGTATTCTTGGAATCCCGTAATATACTTCTTGTAATGGTAACCGTAAACGATAGCGTCAAGACAAGAAATATCAAGCTTCCCTTTGACGTAAGCCGTGAGGATACGGAAAGGCTCTCCTTTGTGCTCAACGATGAGCTTTCGGGTATAGCTATCGAGAACATCAACATTTCCTTAATCGTAAGGATGGAGGAAAGAATGGAGTCCTGTCCCGGAATCGTAAATATTGTAGTAAAGAGCATTTATGAAGCCGTGAGCGAAATAAACTCCGAAATACGCTTTGAGGGTGTAAACAGGCTTTTACAGTATCCGGAATATAAAAATCTTGATAAGCTTCAGCAGATGATATCAACAATAGAGGATAAGAACGATATCATAAGAGCAATAAGCTCCATTGACCAGAGCGATGATGAAACGAAGATATTCATAGGCTCAGAGAATATGGTTAAGATTATGGACAATTCCACTCTTATTTACAAGAATCTTAAATTAAACGGAAAAACCATAGGCGCTATTGGAATTATCGGCCCTTGCCGAATGGACTATTCAAGAGTTCTTGCAACTATTGATAAGCTGTCCGATGAAATCGGCAGACTGTCGGAAACGACGCATTTGCTCCCGGATGCGGAGTCAAAGAAAAGAGATAGATAACAGAGGTTATAATGGAAGAAAAGGATTTAAACAAGGAAGAGGTTGAAGAAACCGAAAAGACAGAGGCTGAAAAGGAAGTACAGCCCGACCCCGTAGAGGAGGCTAATAAAAGAGCCTACGATGCGGAAAAGAAATGTCTTGAAACAAACGATAAATATCTCCGCGTAATGGCAGAGTACGATAATTTCAGAAAGCGCACCGCAAAGGAAAGGGACGGCATTTATGCAGAAGCCTACTCCGATGCCGTAAAGCAGCTTTTACCCGTTATTGACAACATTGAAAGATCCGTTACCTTTGTATCCGATGAGGAAACGAAAAAGGGTCTTAATATGATAATCACACAGATGACGGAGGCTCTTAACAAAATGGGCGTTACCGTTATCGAAACAAAGGAATTTGACCCCAACGTACACAACGCCGTTATGCATATTGACGATGACAGCTACGGAGAGGGAGAAATCGTAGAGGTATTCCAGAAGGGATACAAATATAAGGAAAAAGTTATCAGATACGCTATGGTTAAGGTAGCGAACTGAAATAGTAAATTTATCTTTTTATATACAGGAGGAAATTATTATGGGAAAAATTATTGGTATTGACTTGGGTACAACTAACTCTTGCGTTGCAGTTTACGAGGGCGGCGAGCCTGTTGTAATCGCTAACCCCGAGGGTTCAAGAACAACTCCTTCAGTTGTTGCATTCTCCAAGACAGGCGAAAGAATGGTCGGTCAGGTTGCTAAGCGTCAGGCTATTACAAACCCCGACAAAACCGTTATGTCCATTAAGCGTGAGATGGGTTCCAATTTCAAGGTTGCAATTGACGGTAAGAACTACACTCCTCAGGAGATTTCCGCAATGATTCTCCAGAAGCTTAAAGCTGATGCAGAAGCATACCTCGGAACAACCGTTGATAAAGCGGTTATCACAGTTCCTGCATATTTTTCCGACGCTCAGCGTCAGGCAACAAAGGATGCAGGTAAAATTGCAGGTCTTGAAGTTCTTCGTATCATCAACGAGCCTACCGCAGCGGCTCTCGCTTACGGTATGGATAAGGAAGAAGAACAGAAGATCCTCATTTACGACCTTGGCGGTGGTACGTTCGACGTATCCCTTCTCGAAATTTCCGATGGAGTATTTGAAGTTCTCGCAACCGCAGGTAACAACAAGCTCGGCGGTGATGACTTTGACGCTCGTATTATCGACTGGATTGCAAATGAGTTTATGAAGGAAAATCCTGGTGTGGATCTTCGCCGCGATAAGATGGCTCTTCAGAGACTTAAGGATGCGGCTGAAAAGGCAAAGATTGAGCTTTCCGGTATGGCAAGCGCAAATATCAACCTTCCTTTTATCACGGCAGATGCTTCGGGTCCCAAGCACTTTGAGGCTACTATTACAAGAGCTACTTTCAACGAACTTACGGCAGATCTCGTTACGAAGACTATCGAGCCTACAAAGCAAGTTCTCCGCGATGCAGGACTTTCACCTTCTCAGATCGATAAGGTTCTCCTCGTAGGCGGTTCCACAAGAATTCCCGCAGTTCAGGATGCAATCAAGTCCTATATTGGTAAGGAGCCCTTTAAGGGTATCAACCCCGACGAGTGCGTAGCTCTCGGTGCGGCTATTCAGGGCGGTGTCCTCGGCGGAGATGTTAAGGATCTTCTCCTTCTTGACGTAACTCCCCTTTCTCTCGGTATTGAAACTCTCGGCGGTGTTTGCAACAGAATCATCGACCGTAATACTACGATTCCCGTAAAGAAGAGCCAGGTTTATTCTACAGCCGCTGACGGTCAGACCTCCGTTGAAATTCATATTCTCCAGGGTGAGCGTGAAATGGCTGCAGGTAACACAACTCTCGGTCGTTTTACTCTCGACGGTATCGCACCTGCTCCCCGTGGAGTTCCCCAGATCGAAGTTACGTTTGACATCGATGCCAACGGTATCGTTAACGTAACAGCTAAGGATAAGGGTACAGGTAAGGAACAGCACATTACCATCACCTCTTCTACAAATATGTCCCAGGAAGATATCGATAAGGCAGTTCACGAAGCTGAGAAGTTTGCTGAAGCTGATAAGAAGCAGAAGGAAACAGTTGAGGTAAAGAACCACGCCGAAACTCTCGTATATCAGGTAGAGAAGGCAATTGTTGACCTCGGTGATAAGGTTACTGATGCTGACCGCGATGCAGTTCGTCCCGCAATCGATAAGCTCAAGGAGACTGCTAAGGGTGACAATATCGATGCGATCAAGGCTGATATTGAAGCTCTTGAGAAGGCGTTCTATCCTATTGCACAGAAGGCTTATGCTGAGAGTGGTGCAGCTCAGGGCGGTACTGATATGGGTGCTGATAACGGCGGTGCATCTGCTGACGGTAACTACTACAGCGCTGATTTTGAAGATAAGAGCGACAACTGAGATTTAGTATAATTATAAGCAAATATGCCCGGGGGGAACCTCGGGCTTTTGCGGGTATTAGGAGAAGAATTTATTCGCATATTTTATTGCGGTATTTGTGTTTTTGCCGTGGAATTTACGCGAAATGTGACATAAAGAAAGGATTCCCGAAGTAATGGCAGATAAAAGGGATTATTACGAAGTTCTCGGTGTTGATAAGGGAGCTTCGGCAGATGAAATAAAAA
>JAZQLK010000082.1:0-4264 GCA_045542635.1 Eubacteriales bacterium | reverse complement strand
TAATGCCCTCCCCCTTTATGTTTGATGACAAGGGAGAGCTTTCAACGGACGTATATTATACCTTGATAGCTACGGGAAGATACAAGTATCAGCTTAAGGTAACAGCAAGCTCCGAGTGGATAAACGCAGAAGGCAGAGCTTTCCCCGTAACCATAGACCCCACAATTGAGGTAACCACATCCTACGGAGAAGCCTACGTTTCTTCAAGCAATCCTACTACAAACTACAAAAAGCCGAGTAACGGCAAGCTGTACGTAAGCCCCACGCAAAGAACCTTTATGAAATTTCAGATGCCGTCCCTTCCCGATAACGCGTATATTTCGGATGCGGAAATAATAGTAAATTGCTTCTTTGCTAATGGCGGTAGCATCAATATAGGAGCATATTTAGTACCTTATTCTTGGAACGAAAATACTATTACCTGGAATAACAGCGTAGCATCCCACCAATCGGCGGAAAGCTCTGCAACGAATTTCGCTACGGAATACCTATCGGGAGGAACGGAATCATATCCGATTGAGATGCATTTTGATATGGTAAACATCGTTAGGAATTGGTATGCGGGGTCACCGAATAACGGAATAGCGATAAAAAGTACGTCAAGCTCGGGTAGTACCATTACGTTTTGGGGATATAACTCGGGTTCCGATACAAGACCTAAGCTGGAATTGACGTATATAATTTCAGATATTGGCGATGATGATTATTCCATTATAAACGGTTCCATGTATATGGAAAATGTAGAAGCATGTACGTATATGCAAGGCGGCACAACTAATGCCAGCTTACAGATTTTTGATGGAGAAGCAGATCAAAAGTGGGCATTTACATATCTTAATAACGGCTATCATAAGATAATATCATCGAGTAGTGGTAAAGCTCTTACGGCTCCGTCGGCTGTAAATGCGAGTGTTACACTGTCTGATTATAATTCTTCATATAATCAGATGTGGAGAATAACGCAGGATTCAAATGGATTTTATCGACTTTCGCCAAGATCCAATCTTTCATACTATTTATCCGGGATGAATTTTACTGTAAATATCACTAATTCACAAACAAACAATAGGGACGAATGGGAAATATGTACTAATCTCGACTACGCTCTTGCTTATGTCGGAGATTCTGATATGGATATGCGAATGCCGGAATTACTTGAAGGGGTAATGGGAGATTTGAAAACAAATGCTCATACTATTGGCTTTGGCGATTTTGAAGTAACCGTAGATAAAGCGAAATTGCTTCTTTCGGAAGCTCGAATATTTTCTTTTTTAGGTCATGGCACAATCTCAAGCATAAGCCTATCTGACGGTGATTTAACTATCAGTGATATAAATTTGTTAAGTAATTCGGCTTTTAGTGATTTGGAATTTGTATATTTGGCTGCTTGCGATACCGGAATGGATGAAAATAACGGCAACAACTTAGTAAATGCTATATATAATAAAGGAGCAGATGTCGTTTTGGGATTTAAACATGAGGTTAATCAAGAGGAGACCAATTTATGGACTGAGGTATTTATGGAAAGCCTTTCGAATGGAAGTACAATACACGATGCTATGGGATATGCAGATTACTATATAAGGAATGAATGTAACTATTTAAATCCCACAATAGCCGTTGGCTCTCGTTGTTTATTGGGCTCTGAACAAATCGCGCCCTTTGCTCAAAATGCACAATAAGGAGGAAAAAGAAATGAAGAAAATTACATCAATTTTGTTATCGGTACTTGTTATATTATCTATGCTTGTATCCTGTAATACAAGCAACATCTCTACAACAACGGAAGGCAATATAACCACAACTACTGAAAATAAGGAACTTAATTTACCTGCAAACCCTACTGACGAGGACTACCTTCAGGTTATTTACGAGGTGGACAGCAGCTACTACGACTCTGAAAAAAACTTTAATCATAAAAACTTGGTTTCACAAACTGTTCTGAAATCTGTAGATAAAAACGCTCCCGAAACAAAGAAGGTTATGCTTAATAACGTAGAATATGAAATGCAGTATAGCTATACGTATTACCACTCCCTTTATGCTCACACGTATTACTGCTATACATACGGCAAAGATAATTCGAGAGTAATGCTTACAAAGGATGGAGAAATCAGAGAATTAATAGGAGAATTCGACACTATTGATATAGGATATAGAGCAACTCCCGAAGAGGTACTTCCCAAGCTTAAGGAAAAGCTAAAGGAATACGTAGATATATCTAAATATAATAACGTCAAAATGCCTAACGATCATTCGGATAACGAATACGGCTTTGGATCGTATGATTTTAAATTTTATAATTCCGTAGACGGTTACATGACGGATTTAATAAGCGTTTATGTCAAAGATGATGGCGCAGTTTATGCATTGCGAATATACGACTGGGATAAAAAGTTTACGTCCTTGAATATAGATAAAAATTTAGAAGACAAAATGTTAGAATTAAAATTCAAGGATATATACACAACAGATACCACAGAATATATATCATATAAGATAGATGAAAGATTTACTCCGCAGATTATCATTCGCGAGGGCGTAACGTATGTTTGTTATACAGGCTCCGCAAGATTATTGGTCAAGTCCACAGGAACAGAAAGGAATAGTTATGTAACGGCGATCCTAATACCGTTAGAGCTTATTTCAAATAAAGCTTAAAAAGGTAGACAGAGGATGATTCTGTGTCTGGCAGCGGGTGGAAAAGTCTATCCCGTGGATAATGATATACCGAGAAATTTCGGTATGATATATCGCCTTTGCGATATGATATACTCCACAGGAGTATGATATATTTTCGCGTGAGCGAAAATATTAAGGAAGGAGAAAAAGCTATGAAAAAATTAATATCAATTTTATTAGCGGTACTAATATTAGTATCGATATTTGCTTCCTGCAACGGTGATGACAGTACCACAACGGATGATATTACGACAACTGATGATATTACGACCACGGCTCCTACATCTAACGGAAAATTCTCGTCTAAAACGGATATAAAAACAGATTGGTCGGGAAAGACCTTGAATATTGCTTGCTCCACCTGGTCGTCAAAGCCAAGCGCTCCTTGGAGTGTTTTGGAGCTTTGCGTAGACTACGGCAAGGAATCGGACTTCGGTACAAAGATAGATGCTGCCGTTCTTGAAAGACAGGAATTTATTAAGGAAACCTACGGTGTTGACTTAAACTGGATTAACGCGACCCGTTTCACTATGCATAACGCCCTTAATGAAGCGATCGCATCGGGAAATATAAATTACGATCTTGCATTGCCTCGTCAGATAAGAGCCCAGAGTATAGTTGCAAATGGGTCTGTGTACGATTTGAAGGACAGACAGTACATAGATTTTGATAACTCATATTACAGTCAAGCCTCTGTAGAAGCATACACTGCAAAGGGACATACCTTCTTTGTAGACGGAGATTTCTCCACTCTCGGTAAGGAAACTGCATACGTGCTTTATTTCAACAAGATTCTTCTTGGGGGAGAGCAGGCAACGAAGGACATCTACCAGACTGTAAGAGACGGAAAGTGGACCTTTGACAAGCTTGTAGCTCTTGCAAGCGCCGCGTATAAGGATGATGGTGATGGAATCAGAGAGTCGGAAGACAGATACGGACTTTATATCCCTCTTGATATATTTTTATATTCCTTTGGCGCAAAGCGTGTAAACGTAGACAAGGCTACAGGGGAATGGAAATCAGGTCTTAAGGATTCTCGAATAAATGAAATTGTGGAAGCCGCTACTCTAGTACATAAGGCTGAATGGAATAGAGGAGCGTGGGCAGGATATTTAGGCGAAAATACTCCTAAGAAGCTTCTTGTAAGGGGGGAGCTGTTATTTTCCTGCGCAACTATTGATGAATTTTCCGCAGATAATAATGAGAATATAGGAGTGGTTCCCTTGCCAATGCTTAATGAAAATCAAGGCGGATATTGCGCACCTCACTTTAATGGAATAATAACTCTTATGTGCATACCAAAAAACACACAGGACAGGGCTATGTCGGAATATTTCCTTGACGTTCTTTCCTGGACGGGTAAGGAATACACAATGAAAGCTTATCTTGAACAGAAGGCAGATATATTTGACACAGACGTTGAAATTGAAATGCTGACAGATTACGTATTTCCCAATATTGTTTACGATGCGGGAGCCGCCGTTGATTGGGGTTCAGTGTTAGGTGGAGTGAGAATTGATGAAGGCATTGAAGTATTTGAAATGGGCTACAATAACGCAGAGCCCGGAGCACTTGAAACCTT
>JAZQLK010000081.1:0-5574 GCA_045542635.1 Eubacteriales bacterium | reverse complement strand
TATGCAATTCCTTGCGGAATTGATGATATACAAGGCTATGCCTTGATTTGTTTACGAAGGTGTGGTATAATGATCTCACCGATAAATAATAATTTGACGAGGAGATTATTTATGGAAGAGATTTGGAATAAAATGTATGAAGCTGCAAAAGCCGTATTGAATGAGAGGAGAATTTCGGAATATGTTACCTGCGGAGAAGTATCTGCCGCAGTTCTTTCAAAGTCTGGAAAAATATATACGGGTGTTTGCATAGACACTTGCTCAACCCTTGGTATTTGTGCGGAAAGAAATGCTATTTTTAATATGATTACTAACGGCGAGCAGGAAATTGACAAGGTTATTTGCATTTTGCCCGATGGTTCTAACGGCGCACCTTGCGGTGCTTGCCGTGAGCTTATGGTCCAGCTTATGGCAGGAAATTATTATGATATAGAAATTATGCTTGATTATTCCACGGGCAAAACCGTAAAGCTCGGCGAAATAACGCCTGAATGGTGGATCAAATAAAATCCCTATAATTTGTTTGATAAATTGCGGTTTATAAACGAGGCAACA
Organism: Eubacteriales bacterium; assembly: GCA_045542635.1. Taxonomy (GTDB): domain Bacteria; phylum Bacillota; class Clostridia; order Oscillospirales; family CAG-272; genus RGIG2000. The sequence goes on along the minus strand of JAZQLK010000081.1, from coordinate 5,019 downwards.
GGAAAATGAATACTAAGTTTAAAGTAAAATGCGATAGCTGTAATATAGAGTATGAAATTAGTTACGACTCTTATGAAAACGTACATACAACGTATGTAATTTGTCCCAAGTGTAAGAAAGAAATTTATGCTGCGTCAGATTTTGGTTTCGGACCTGTATGGCCTGCGTATATGTATTTGGGGAATGATTTGTTTTTAGTTGTTAACTTTTTTAGCGACAATCGATATGAAATAGTAGATGGTTCAAATTTAAAAAGGAAGATCGTTATTCCGAAAAAATACGTAAGGAATAATTATGAATGTCATTTTAAAATACTTGAGTATTTTCATAAAAGCATATGGAAACCGGCTCGCGCAAGTGATACCGATGTTGAATAAGTGTAAGTATTAACCTATTTTTAAAATTGAATCTGTTTTTACAAGATGCGACATTAGGATTTTGTATCCTTTGCGCCTTGATTTCAGATGGATTTTGTGGTAAAATGTATCAAAAGAACCTAACAAATTAAAAAGGGAGAACACTATGGAAAGATGGAGCAAGGAAAGAGCCTGGGAATGGTATAAAAGCCGTCCGTGGATAAGAGGCTGTAACTATATGAGCGCAGATTGCGTAAACAGGGTCGACCAATGGCAATCGCTGCATTTTGAAGAAAGAATGAAGACTACCGAGGAGGAGCTTCGCGTTATGCGGGAGCTTGGCTTTAACTCCGTACGTCTTATACTTGAATACGTGGTGTGGAAGGAGGAGCACGATTCCTTCCTCGAAAGGTTCGAGAGGTATATTTCCCTTTGCCATAGCTACGGTATCTCCTGTATGATAGTTCTGGCAAATGACTGTATGCCGCCGAAAACGGAGTTATGGAAAATGCCGTACATAGGAGAGCAGACCTACGATTGGGGATATCACGGAGGCAGAAAGCATTCTCAACACGGCAACCATACAGGACCCGCCCCCCATTTCTATTTTGATGATAAGGAAAGCGCCGACGACTATTTTAAAATGGTTGAGGAAATAGTTACTCTTTATAAGGATGACAACCGTATTCTTATGTGGGATTTATTCAATGAGCCGGGTAACAGTCGCCGTGAGGATATTACGATGCCTCATCTCGTTCGTATGTTTGAAACCGTGCGTAAGATCAACCCCTCCCAGCCCTTAACTGTGGGCGCGTGGTGGTTTGACGCAAACGATTTCCATACAAGCAAGCTTAACGAATATGCCCTTGAAAATTCCGATATTATAACCTATCACAATTATAGCACCTATGAGGAGCACGTTCGTGTTGTAAAGCATCTTAAAAAGCTTGGACGCCCCTTAATAAACACGGAGTGGCTTGCAAGATGCACGGGAAACACGGTTTTTGAAAATTTCCCTATGTTCTATCTTGAAAATATAGGATGCTACAACTGGGGCTTTGTGGCAGGCAAATATCAGACCTATGAGCCCTACGAGGCCCATTGGAGCTGGTACGAAAGGGATAAGAACGCTCCCATCGATTTTACAAAATGGTTCCACGACCTCTATCGCCCCAGCCTCCGTCCATATGATCCCAGGGAAACGGAGCTTATTTCCGGATTCTGCGATTTAGCGGACAGGGAATTTGAAAGGGAAAATAAGTAAATACAGACACGTAAGCCCCCGTTTTACTATTTAAACGGGGGCTTATATAAAATTTTATAAGAAAAATTGAAAAATATTTCAAAAAGGTATTGATTGTAACGCTGCGTAATGTTTTATAATGTAGCCGAAGGAGGTGAGCGCTATGTCGAAATACACAACGGGAGAGATGGCAAGGCTTTGCCACGTTTCCGTAAGAACGGTTCAATATTACGATGACAGAGGTATTTTAGTACCGAGCGAGCTGTCCGATGGCGGACGCAGACTCTATACCGATGATGACCTTAAGAAAATGCGCATTATATGCTTTCTGCGCGAGGTGGGAATTTCAATAAACGGCATTTCCGCTCTTTTTAAGGATGATGATCCTTATGGCATTATTTCACTTTTATTAAAGGAGCAGGAGGATGCCTTAAGGGAAGAGCTTGAAAGCTGTCAAAGTAAGCTTGACTTGATTTGCGGCATCAAGCGTGAATTAAAGGAGCTTGATACCTTTTCCGTTGAGTCTATCGATGATATAGCCCGCGTTATGAAACAAAGAAATAAGCTAACAAGGATGCGACTTACCATGGTGCTTACGGGATTTCCCGTGACCGCATTGCAATGGACGTCCATCATTTTATGGATCACAAGCGGTCTTTGGTATCTCTTACCTATCTGTGCTTGCGTGGCAATTCCCTGGGGAATTTGCGTAACAAGGTATTATTTTAATCGCGTTGCATATATATGCCCCGAGTGTCATCGGTTGATAAGACCTAAATTAAAGGAAAGCTTTTGGGCTTATCACACACCTAAAATGCGTCGTTTGACCTGTCCGAATTGCGGACGTAAGGGACTGTGTGTGGAGGTATACGCAGAAAAGGAGAAAAAGATAAATGAATGAAATTAAAGAGCTTTTGCCGTTTCTTATACCGCTTATAATAGCCCAGCTTGCGGTATTGGGATACACTCTATACCACATTTTTACACATAACACTTACAAAAGAGGAAATCGCGCCCTCTGGACAGTTATTTCAATTCTTTTTACGAATACCTTTATAGGTCCTGTTTTATATTTTATCCTTGGCAAGGAGGATAACTGATGGATATGCTGAAAATCACGGGATTGCGTAAGCGATTTGGTGATAAGGAGGTTTTACGCGGGCTTGATCTTACTGTTCCTCAGCACAGTATATTTGGCTTTATCGGTAAAAACGGCTCGGGTAAGACCACTACTATGAAAACCGTTCTCGGACTTTTGAGGGCGGATTCCGGGGAGATCCTCGTTAACGGAGAAAGAGTAGAGTACGGACAGACGTCCACCAACCGTTATATAGGCTACCTTCCGGACGTTCCCGAGTTTTATTCCTTTATGACGCCATACGAATATCTTCGCTTCTGCGGAGAGATCGTGGGAATTAACAAGGAGGATATTGACAGCCGTATAGGGGAGCTTTTAGCACTGGTGGGATTGTCCGACGAGAAGCGCAGAATAAAGTGCTTTTCAAGGGGTATGAAGCAGCGTCTCGGCATTGCCCAGGCGCCTTTTAATAAGCCGAAGCTTCTTATCTGCGATGAGCCTACTTCAGCTCTTGATCCAGTTGGCAGACGGGAGATCCTTGATGTTTTACTGGCGGCAAGGGAACAGACCACTGTGCTGTTTTCTACCCATATATTATCTGACGTTGAGAGGATCTGCACCGACGTTGCCTTTTTAAATAACGGAAAAATTGAAGTTCAGGGAAGGCTTTCCGATATAAAAACCAGACACAGGGATCGGGAATATTTGCTTGAAGCCGAAAATATCGCCGACATTACGGATATTGAAAACGCCTTTGAGAATATGAAAAGGACGGATGGGGATAAGCTTGTTTTCTGTGAAAGCAAATGTCCCTTATCCGCGGTCCTGCGATTTGTGGCTGATAAAAATATACCTCTTATAAAAATTGAGCGTTGTGAACCCTCCTTAGAGGATTTATTTATGGAGGTGACGGACAAATGAAAGCCTTTATTGCTTTTACAAGAAAGGAGCTTTTGGAGCAGATACGCTCGGGAAGGCTTCTTATTATGGGAGCTTTGTTTTTAGCTCTCGGAATTATGAACCCTGCCGTTGCAAAGCTGACACCTTGGCTACTTGAGCTTTTTGCCGACTCTCTTGCGGGAAGCGGCATAACCGTAACCGAAACCACCGTTTCCGCCTTGGATTCCTGGGCGCAGTTCTTCAAAAATATACCCATTGGCTTAATTGCCTTTGTGTTGCTACAGTCCTCCGTTCTTGCAAAGGAGGTTTCAAGCGGAGCTCTAATTCTTTCATTGACAAAGGGGCTTCAGCGTTATAAGGCGGTTGTATCTAAATCAACTGTGCTTTGCGCCCTTTGGACAATTGGATACTTTATATGCTTTGGGGTGACCTACGCCTATAATTCCTATTTCTGGGATAATTCGGTGGCCCACAGTCTTGGCACAGCAATTTTGTGTTGGTGGCTTTTCGGTATGCTTGTTATCTCTTTTATGATACTGTTTTCCGTTCTTTCGCTATCTGCAACAGGCGTCCTTATGGGAACGGGCGGAGTCGTGCTTGTATTTTATCTTGTAGGTCTTATGCCAAGGATCGGAAAATACTTACCTACAAAGCTTATGGATGGAAGCGCCTTGATCTACGGTATAGCCAAGCCCTCCGATTATTACGCCGTAATCATTATAGCATCTGCTTTAGCCATTGCATGCTTCATTGCAAGTATCCCGATATTTAACAAAAAACATCTTTAAAAAAGCTATACGGTACGGAAATTTAATGGCAAAACTTTGATAAAGTAACAAAAAAGAGCTGAAAATCAGCTCTTTTTTGTCATTCGTTTTACGCATTGCGTTTCCAATAGTAATTTTTGAATGTACTGCTAAGGTTAGTAGCATTCGTACCGGTATCAGTAACATCCAGAATTTGTCCGCTTGTGGCATCGGAATATGATGCGACGTACCAGCCTGTGGTGTTTTCGAAAGATACGTTTGTAAGGTTTGAGCAATCGTAGAATGCATAATTACCAATATAAGTAACGCTATCGGGGATAGTAATGCTTGTAAGGCTTGAACAACCGGAGAATGCTTCACTTCCAATATAAGTAACGCTATCGGGTATAGTAACGCTTGTAAGACTTGAGCATCCATCGAATGCGCCATAACCAATATAAGTAACGCTATCGGGTATAATAATGCTTTCAAGGCTTATGCAATTTTCGAATGCATAATTACCAATAGAAGTAACGCCGTTACCGATAGTAACGCTTGTAAGACTTGAGCAACCGTAGAATGCATAATTATCAATGGAAGTAAGGCTATCGGGTATAGTAATGCTTTCAAGGCTTATGCAATCTTCGAATGCACGAATGCCAATGGAAGTAACATTTTTACCGATAGTAATGTTTA
>JAZQLK010000080.1:0-2765 GCA_045542635.1 Eubacteriales bacterium | reverse complement strand
CCCTTCGTTAATTATACATCAGAAAGGACAGAATTACAATATTATTACTTGTTTTTGGTAACTATCAATTTTTTTACTCTGTTATAAAGGTCGGTAAACTCGGGAAGAGCGCGTATTGAATCATAGCCCGTTGCGTCAAGCATACGAATAAAACGGCTTGGGTAAATACAGTAGCAGCTGCTCATATGACTCATTTCGGTATATATGAAAATATTTCTTTCAAGGGGAGTGTCGGGATTGTTATTGGGAGAGCTCCAATTATCCTTTGCCTTCCATACCATTCCGTCAAGGAAACGGCAGGATGTGGAAAGCGTTACCTCACTTGTTATTTTCATAACTCTTTCAAGTAGCCTTACGGTTTGTTCAAGCCTTGAAATAGCATTTGCGTGGTTACCTGCCCTTGCAAGTCTGCTTGTAGCGGTCATCCCCTGCTCCAAAAGCTCTTCTACCCAGAAATCTATACAGTCATCCGTAGCGTTACAACGGATAACGGAAAGGATGGACTCTGTAAATTTTTCAGCAGCGCATCTGTCTTCGTCGGTTGCGTTCAAGCTTAAAAGATTACCGTGCCAAAGGACTTTGTCCATAGCACTATAAAGCTGATATCTGCGCTCTTCGTCGAATTTTTCACTTTCGCCTCTACGAAAATATCGGTTAAAAAGCACTTTTCTCTGCGAACAGTCAAAGGATGTGGTGTATTTGTTAAGAAATTCTGTAAGATGCTCCTCGTCCTCACAGTAAGCCATAGTTTCTATTACATGGGGGTACATTGGATAACGCTCAAGAACAGCTTCTGCCATAAGACGTACTTCGGGCAATATTTGGGGATCACGGAACGCTCGGTCATTACCCTCGCACCAAGGGCGCCAATAGTAGCGTGTATCAAGATAATTTATCCTTATATCTCTGATAATCTCTACGATCTTATCTGCATCGTAATCCTTCTTTATACACTCGCGGCGTAAGCTATCAAAGGCTTCGCTCGCCCGTCTTTCCTTTTCCTCCTCGGTCATACCCATAAGCTCATCCAAGGTAATTTCAAGAACTTTGGCAATAGCGGGTAAAAGCTCGATATCGGGGTAGGTATTTCCGTTTTCCCAACGGCTGACGGACTGGTACGTTACTCCAAGCCTTTCCGCAAACTCCTCTTGGGTTAAGTCGTTTTTCTTTCTGTAATTACGAATGTTCTCGCCGATTGTAAGCTTCATAATTTTTCTCCTTTTTGTCCACGCGTAGGGACTTATTCTGTCGACATCCTTATTGTATCACACAAAAACAGAGAACACAACAACGCATAAAGAGAAAATAATTCTCACTTTGTGTTATACGGAAAATACACCATGCATACGCAAGGTGTATTTTGTGAAATTATTAAATTATAGCTTTGATATTTATTCCGTTGAATGTGGCTGAAAGAGCGGTAAGCCCCTTGTATTTTTCGTAAAGATCATCCGACATTTGAAATATTAAAAATACAATGTATAGATCGTTTGGCAAATTTTTTGTGAGCGTTGCGTAACCGTTAATAAATTTCAAGCTGTTTATATCTTCTATAAAATCATTGCGAATTTGATTTTGACAAAGGCTTAAACCGCCGAGACAGGCTTTCTCAATTACAATTTCGTCATAAAGCCTACCGTTATAGGTTATTTTAATTGTCATAATCTACAACCTCAATTTTTACAATAGTATCCTCGGTTTTAACGTCCACTATGGGACCTACAACACCGCTTTGTATCATTTCCAAAGCCATATCAATTTCGGGGGATTCGTCGCCTATCAATGATTTAAAAGCGCCGTTTTCCCTCATTTTCGGAATGATTTCCGCAGGGATCTTTACGTTTATGTTAACAGGATCATTGTCCCCTATATGTGTTACCGATATAGAAAGCAAGCGTTTTGTTAAATTGTCAGATTTCCTCACCTGCGTAATGCTTTCTCCGCTTATAATGCTTTCTGCGGAAGTATTAAGGACGCTTGCCAATTGACCTATTCTTTCTATATCGGGACAGGAAACGTCATTTTCCCATTTGGAAACCGCCTGACAGGATACGTTTAATTTTTCTGCAAGTCCCGCTTGAGTTAGACCACAAAGCTTTCTGTATTTTGCTATATTTTGACCTATTGTAGATTTCATTTCATAACTCCTTTGTTCTTGTCGTTCATCGATGACATCTAAAGTATAGCACATAAAAGCTTTTTATAAAATACACAATCGGTTGAGTTTTTGATTAAAAGTATATTTTTGGTTGGATTTTACGTGTTTAAGGTTATAAAATTCTTTCTCCTTCCTCGTCAATGTATTCCAGCTCCAAAAGCTCCTTAAACATATTGTCGATATACTTACTGTCGCTGACGTGGTATTCCCAAACCTTTTCTTTGCATACGTAGTGCTTGTTTGGCTTTTTGTCACGGTAGACCTTCCCATCGGCTAATCTTATGCTATATCCGTCTATAAATACACGCCTTTTGAGGCACTTTTGAAGCGTGTACGGAAAATCCTCTTCATTTGAAATAAATTCAATCATGGTATCCCACTCACCGTTGTTTCTGGCTACCTTACAGCTCTTTACAGTACCGTGATTTAAAATTTCCTTATCTACGTGATTAAGCGATATTCCAAAGTGAAATTCGTTTACGATTTTTAACGGCTTGTATTCAAGCTTATAGTCAAAAAGCTCATCTATAGTTATATTGAATAATTGGGCGATTTTGGGAAGTAAGGTAATATCGGGGTAGCTTTCACCGTTTTCCCATTTGCTCAC
>JAZQLK010000079.1:0-1850 GCA_045542635.1 Eubacteriales bacterium | reverse complement strand
CTCAGGATCGCCGTTTGCAAAAATTCTTAAAACAAAGGGGTGGCCCGCCTTAATATGCTCTTCAACGTCCTCTATTGTAAAATTACGTCTTGCAAGCATTTCTCTACGCTTTGCTTCCGCCTCTGCCTGCCAGTCTGTATTCTTAATTTCTTCTTTTTTGTTTACCGCCTGAAGCTCGTCAAGCTCCTCCTCTGTGGTAAAACAGGGATATGCCTTACCCTCGCGTACAAGCTGCTTTGCATATACTTGGTAAATACCTCCGCGAAGACTCTGCTTATACGGACCGTATGCGCCAAAATCACAAATATTTCCGTTAGCGTCAAGTATAGCGCCTTCATCAAAATTTATGCCGTATTTAGAAAGAGTCTTTATAAGACCTTCTGCAGCACCCTCAACCTCACGCTTTGCGTCCGTATCCTCGATTCGAAGATAGAATACTCCGCCGGACTGGTGTGCCAATCTTTCACCAACGGTAGAAGGAAAAAGTCCGCCGAAATGAACAAAGCCTGTGGGGCTTGGAGCAAATCTTGTTACCTTAGCGCCTTCTTTAAGATTTCTTGCGGGATATTTAGCCTCGATCTCATCTATCGTAGATGTTACATCAGGAAATAATAAATCAGCAAGATAATTGTAATCCATAATTCAACCTCTGACAAATTATAATTTGTTTATGTATTATAACACACATATTTTATATTGTCCACAAAAATTTTATAATTTTTGCAAATATTTGCAACATTAAAATATCGTCTGCAAAAACGACAAAGGAAAAGCAAGCGAAATAATCGCTTGCTTTTTATGATTTTTTATTGAAAATCATCCACAGGGTCGGGCTTTTTATTTAATTTCAGTAAAATCAAGTCTTAATTTATCTATATATCCTCTACCCTTTAAAATATAGGATGAATTGGGCTTTATCACTCTAATAAATTTATTGTTTATAAGCTCCTTCATAGTATGCGACGAGGAAATCTTAAATTTTGCGTTTTCGGAACGGTTAATAACCGTTACTGTAAACTGTCTTTTTTCATATCTGGCAAACGCAAGAATACTTTCATCGCATCTTATAATTTTTATAAGACCGTTTTTGTATATCCTATTTTCATTACGAACCTCACCTATTCTCTTGTAAAAATCGGTAAGAGATTTATTTTCTCTTCCCCAAGGGAAAGGCTTACGGTTAAACGGGTCTCTATACCCCTGCATGCCGGCTTCATCACCATAAAATATACAAGGTATACCGGGCATAGTTGCGATTAATGCATATGCAAGCTTAAGCTTTTTTACAGCTTCCTTATATTGCTTTCCATTTATTTTTCTTGTGGAAAGCTCCTCGTTTGTATATCCTTCAGAGGTTTCTCCCGCAAGCACGGTAAGAATTCTTTCCGTATCGTGGGTACCAAGAATATTCATAAGAAGGTTGGCAGCAATAGGAGTATAATGAGAATATAACGCAGTACAGGTATCCACAAAGGATTTATAATCTCCTCTTAAAATATAGTTAATAACCGCATTCTTGAGAGGATAATTCATTACAGAATCAAGCTCACATCCATTAAAATATGATTTTCTTTTACCGTAAGCTATTTTATTGGATGCATCCTCCCATACCTCGCCGTAAATAACGTTTTGAGAATTTATTGACTTAACCTTTTTATTAAAGGATCTCAAAAACGAATCACTTAATTCATCGGAAACGTCAAGTCTGAAGCCTGCAATTCCCTTATTAAGCCACTTCTCTATAACTCCGCTCTTTCCCATTATAAAATTCTTAAAGGATTTGGAATCGGACATAACTCGCGGCAAAATCTTAATATTCCACCAGCATTCGTAATCATCGGGATACTCTC
>JAZQLK010000078.1:0-1712 GCA_045542635.1 Eubacteriales bacterium | reverse complement strand
ACCCCCCTTTCCGACGTTCCGAGAATTCTTTCGGAGCGTAAGGCTATGGCTGTGTCAATGGCGGAAAACGAAATAATTATAGGCTGCGACACCGTTGTTTTAATTGACAATCAGCTTCTCGGTAAGCCGAGGACAAGGGAAAACGCCGTAAATATGCTTAAGACGATGTCCGGCAGGCGCCACGAGGTAATAAGCGGTCTTACTGTAAGAACGAAGGACAAAATTTATTCCGAGGCGGTTGTATCAACAGTTTATATGCGTGAGCTTACGGACAGAGAAATTGAAAAATACGTTGACGTGTGGCGACCTCTTGATAAAGCGGGCGCGTACGGGATACAGGAGATGGCAGGCTCCTTCGTCAGCCGTATTGAGGGGGATTTTTACAATATAGTAGGTCTGCCTCTTTGCCGTCTTGTGGAAATTCTTTCGTCTGAATTTGGAATTTACTTATCATAAAAACGTAAAAATAACGGGGGGAGTGTTGAATTTTGACTAAAAAGCAGAAAAAAGAGAAGATTAAAGCCATAGTTTCCGCTCTTAAGGAAATATACCCCGTAGCCCTTTGCTCCCTTGAATACGGAGGGGAGGACTGGAAGCTTCTTATTATGGGTAGGCTCAGCGCTCAATGTACGGATGAAAGAGTAAATATAGTTTGCAGAAGGCTGTTTTCCGAATATCCCACCGCAAAGGATGTGGCGGATGCCCCCATAGAGCTGCTGGAGGAAATAATCAAGCCCTGCGGTCTTTACAAAATGAAATCACGGGACGTAAAATTGTCTATGAACAGACTAATAAACGAATACGGCGGAGTAGTACCCGATAATATGGAGGAGCTTCTTAAATTTGAGGGTGTTGGCAGAAAGGTTGCGAATCTGCTTCTCGGCGATCTCTACGGTATGCCCGCCATAGTTGCGGACACCCACTGTATGCGTATTTGCGGACGCTTCGGTATGTATCCCGAGGGACAGAAGGACCCCGTAAGGACGGAAAAAATTATGTCGGAGCTTATTGAACCCGCGGAGCAAAGTGATTTTTGTCACAGAATGGTGCTTTTCGGCAGAGAATACTGTACCGCTAAAAATCCAAAATGTCATATTTGCCCTATCTGTAACCTATGTAAAGGAGAAAAATAATGAAAAAGGTAGTTTTACTTGGAGATTCCATTCGTTTATGGGGCTACGGAACCAAGGTTCCCGAAATGCTTGGGGACGGTTATACCGTATATCAGCCCGAGGACAATTGCAGATTTATAAAGTACACACTTCGCGGTATGTTTGATTGGCAGGACGGTCTTAAGGATGCGGACGTTATCCATTGGAACAACGGTCTTTGGGATGCAACGGAGCTTTTCGGCGACGGTACCTTTACCACCGAGGAGGAGTATATAAACGATTGTGTACGTGTTGCAAGAATACTTAAAAAAATTACACCGAATGTAATTTTTGCAACCACAACTCCCGTATGGGATGAGTTTGAATATACCCATAACGACAAGATAAAGCGCTTTAATGAAATTATAGTTCCCGTATTGAAGGCGGAGGGCGTGGTTATAAACGACCTTTATTCCGCAGTTGCCTCCGATGTGCATAAATACGTTAAGGAGTGCGATAAAATACATTTAAGCGACGATGGAATCGACCTTTGCGCAAGACTTGTAATTGAGAAAATAAAAAGCTTTGAATAAACCAATGCTCCGTATAAGGCAGTAACTC
>JAZQLK010000077.1:0-2151 GCA_045542635.1 Eubacteriales bacterium | reverse complement strand
GGAGCAGGTTGACAAGATCTTTGCGGCAGCGGCGCTTGCGGCTAACAAGGAGAGAATTTCTCTTGCAAGAATGGCGGTAGCCGAAACAGGTATGGGTATCGTTGAAGACAAGGTTATCAAGAACCACCTTGCATCCGAGTACATCTATAACAAGTACAGAGATGAAAAGACCTGCGGAGTAGTCGAAGAGGACGTATCCGGAGGTATGCAGAAGATAGCGGCTCCTATCGGTGTTGTAGGCGCTGTAATTCCTACCACCAACCCCACGTCTACAGCAATTTTTAAGACTCTTATTGCACTTAAAACAAGAAACGGTATTATAATAAGCCCCCACCCCAGAGCAAAGCTTTCCACAATTGCGGCATCCAAGGTCGTTCTTGAAGCGGCAGTTAAGGCAGGCGCTCCCGAGGATATTATAGCTTGGATTGACGTTCCCAGCCTTGAGCTTACAAATCTTCTTATGAGAGAAAGCGATATCATCCTCGCAACAGGCGGTCCCGGTATGGTAAAGGCGGCATACTCCAGCGGTAAGCCTGCTCTCGGCGTTGGCGCAGGAAACACTCCCGCAATTATTGACGACAGCGCAAATATCTTGCTTGCGGTAAACTCCATTATCCACTCCAAGACCTTTGATAACGGTATGATCTGCGCATCCGAGCAGTCCGTAATCGTTCTTGATACGGTTTATGATGCGGTTAAGGAGGAATTTCTCCGTCGCGGATGCTACTTCCTTAACGACGAGGAAACGGAAAAGGTTCGCAAGACAATTATTATAAACGGCGCCTTGAACGCAAAGATAGTAGGTCAGAGCGCATATAAAATCGCTTCCCTCGCAGGCGTTAGCGTTCCCGAAAAGACAAAGATTCTTATTGGCGAGGTTGAAAGCACCGAGCTTTCCGAGGAGTTCGCTCACGAGAAGCTTTCTCCCGTTCTTGCTATGTACAAGGCAAGCACCTTTGACGAGGCTCTTGACAAGGCTTACGCTCTTATTGAGGACGGCGGTCTCGGACACACATCCTCTATCTACCTTAACGAATACACAGAAAAAGAGAAGCTTGAAAAATTCACTCTTAAGATGAAGACCTGCCGTATTCTTGTAAACACACCCTCCTCCCACGGCGGCGTAGGCGACGTTTACAACTTCCGTCTTGCTCCCTCTCTTACTCTTGGTTGCGGCTCCTGGGGAGGCAACTCCATCTCCGACAACGTAGGCATCAAGCACCTTCTCAATATTAAAACAGTAGCTATAAGGAGAGAAAATATGCTTTGGTTCAGAGCGCCTGAAAAGGTTTATATAAAGAAGGGCTGCTTACCCGTTGCCCTTGCAGAGCTTAAGGACGTTATGGGTAAGAAGAAGGCGTTTATCGTAACCGACTCCTTCCTCTTTAATAACGGATATACAAGACCTATTACAAACGAGCTTGAAAGAATGGGTATTCAGTATACAACCTTCCACAACGTAGAGCCCGACCCCACTCTTGCTTGCGCTAAGGAGGGCGCTGCTCAAATGAGCGCATTCCAGCCCGACGTAATTATCGCTCTCGGCGGCGGCTCCGCCATGGATGCGGCTAAAATTATGTGGGTGATGTACGAGCATCCCGAGGTTGGCTTTATGGATATGGCTATGCGCTTTATGGATATCCGTAAGAGAATTTACACGTTCCCCAAAATGGGTGAGAAGGCATACTTTATCGCAGTTCCCACATCTGCGGGAACAGGCTCCGAGGTTACGCCCTTCGCCGTTATTACAGACGAAAAGAGCGGTGTAAAGTATCCTCTTGCTGACTACGAGCTTCTTCCTAATATGGCGATAATTGATACTGATTTCCATATGAGCGCTCCTCGTGGACTTACAGCAGCATCCGGTATCGACGCAGTTACTCACGCCCTCGAAGCATACGCTTCCATTATGGCGACAGACTATACGGACGGATTGGCGCTTAAGGCTCTTAAGGTTATTTTCGAATATCTTCCCAGAGCGTACGATAACGGTCAGACAGACGTTCTCGCTCGTGAGAAGATGGCTAACGCCGCTACAATCGCAGGTATGGCGTTTGCAAACGCATTCCTCGGCGTATGCCACTCTATGGCGCATAAGCTTGGCGCATTCCACCATCTCCCCCACGGCGTTGCAAACGCTCTTATGATAAA
>JAZQLK010000076.1:0-2290 GCA_045542635.1 Eubacteriales bacterium | reverse complement strand
GTGCTTAATCATGCCGCAAAGGATTTTTCTTGTTATATCCTGGTCGTCCCCAAGCTGAGAGCAGCCGTATGGGTGGGGAAAATGCTTTGCGCCCGTTCTTGACGCTAGGATTTCCGCCGTTTTATTCACACATCCCACGGTATTTACGATCCAAATATCGTTTCTGATACCCACATCGCCGTTTTCACGGACATAGCCGCAGAAGAATTTGTCCGACTCTGTGGCTGTAATTCCGTAATCCCTGTAATTATAGGTATATTCAAGATTGCCTGAAAGATTTGTTTTCGTATTATGGGTATGTACATGGTCGCCGACCGCAATATCGGCAGTTGCGTGACCGATGGGAGAGCCGTATTTTATAATGTTTTCTCCCTTTTTTATTTCACAGAGGGCGTATTTATGACCGTCGTCACGCACCTCTACGTTATCATTTGGATGTATCCGCATATCCGCTTACCTCATCTGCGTATTTAGTAAGATCCTGTCCCCAAAGGGTGCTATCGGCTAAAATTTCCGCAACCGTACCGTTTTTTAGCTTACAAATTACGTCCTCGGCATCGTCGGGAGTACCCTTTTTGTAAAAGTCGATAAGCTTTGCAAAGGAGAACATAAGGGTGGGCGGCGTCTTGCCGAATTTCTTCTCGTATTCAAGAATTGAGGGAAGAACTCTTACCTTGAATTTGCTTACGGAGTTCAAGGCGATGGACTGGCACATATGCTGAATATAGGGATTGGAGAAGCGTACCATTACGTCCTCGGCGTACTGAAGCGCCTCATCTCTGCTCATATCAAGGGAGTCAACGATCTCCTTCTGACAGCTTTTCAAGTGAGCCGAGACGGTTTCATCCTTAAGACAGTCGCCTACGGTTTTTACTCCGCGAAGAAGGGCGTAGGGTATCATTGAGGTGTGGGAGCCGTTTAAGATACGCACCTTTCTCGTTCTGTATCTTTCAAGCTCGTCCGTTACGATTACGTTAAGACCGCACTTATCGAAGGGAAGCTCGTTAAAGAGTCCGTCATACCCCTCGATTACCCAAAGATGGAAATACTCGGAGGTGTTTACCATTTTGTCATCAAAGTCAAGGTCGATTTTTTCGCCCTTGGGATATCCTGTGTTTATTCTGTCAACCAAGGTATTGCAGAAGATATTGTCCTTCTCTATCCAATTTATAAAGCCGTCACCAAGCCTCCAAAGGTCGGCGTACTTAAGAATACAGGATTTAAGATTAGCGCCGTTTTTGTCAATAAGCTCACAGGGAAGGAATACAAAGCCGCCGAGTCCAAGCTCGTATCTCTTATAAAGAAGCTGCGTAAGCTTACCCGGGAAGGTGCTTGCGGGGCGGTCGGTTATTTTATCCTCGTCGGAAAATGCAATTCCCGCCTCCGTGGTATTGGAAACGATAAAGCGGAAATCGGGGTTTTCCGCAAGAGCCATATAGGTATCAAAATCATCATAGGGCTTAACGCAACGGGAGATCACGTCGATCTTCTTAACGTCAACGCCCTCAACGCCGCGGCAAAGATGAGTATAAACGCAGTCCTGGGCGGAAAGAAGGTCGCAAAGTCCGTTCTTAATGGGCTGAACAACTACTGCGCTGCCGTCAAAATCCGTCTTTTCATTGGCGATCTGGAGCATCCAGTCAACAAATCCACGAAGGAAGCCTCCCTCACCGAACTGAATTACTCTTTCTTTTCACAATGCTCTTTCCATATTTATATCCTCTTTTCATAATTTTTATTTTATTAAAGCCAAATTTGGCTCATACATCTTTATTTTAACATAAAATAAAGCGCAATTCAATTCCGTTTAATATTTTTTTGAAAATACTTTGTATTTTACTTGACTTTTTCCATTTAAGGTCTTATACTTTGAATAAAGAAATAGCATAAAAAGGAGAATAAGCTATGAAAATCATTGACAAAAAAGCAAGCAACGTAAAAATTGCCTATATAGGCGGCGGCTCCCGTGGATGGGCTTGGGGTCTTATGAGTGACCTTGCGTCCTGCGGCGATATAAGCGGCGACGTTTATCTTTACGATATAGATATGGAGGCGTCAAGAGCCAACGAGATCATCGGTAACAAGTTCAACGACGCAGAGGGAGCAAGATCCAAGTGGAGCTATCACGCAGTCGAAACTCCCAAGGAGGCTCTTACGGGCGCTGATTTCGTTGTAATTTCAATCCTCCCCGGCACCTTTGACGAGATGGAATCCGATGTGCATACTCCCGAAAAGTACGGTATCTATCAGCCCGTTGGCGATACCACCGGCCCCGGCGGAATCGTACGCG